>JAISRY010000163.1 GCA_031273385.1 Tannerellaceae bacterium
GCCGTATCCTCTCCAAATCAGGCTTTGACCATAAAATCGGCGCAGAAAACATCTGCAGCAACATCAACGAAGCCCTCTCCGCCGCAAAAAAAATCGTCGAAAAATAGCACGGAACCCCAGGTTTTTATGATATTTGTATCTAAAATTCAGAAAACAAGGAGATGAATACGAAAGTAACGGACAATGCCGAAATAATGAGGCTTTTTCAACAAAGCGGGGCGCTATATGTCGACGAAATGGTTGTGGCTCATACGACGATAAATGATATAGATCGCTATAAAGTCACGGAATATCTGGGGAAATTAAAAAAAACGCTGGAAGGGGTTGAGGAAATCCTGGATAATCAACTGTATGTAAACCTGAACATAGTAAAAAACGGCCAACTTACACTTGGCGGATTACTGTTTTTCTCCAAAAATCCCCAACAATATAAACCGGTATTTTGCATTAAAGCCGTTTCATTCTTTGGAAATAGTATCGGAGGAAACGACTATCGGGATAGCAGGGATATAACAGGAACTGTCCCGGAGCTATTTAAAGAGGGCATGAGTTTCTTTAACAGCAATTTAAGGCATGTTCAGGCAGGTCAGAATTTTAATTCAACAGGAATACTCGAAATTTCAGAAGTCGCTTTAGAGGAGATTCTTCAAAACGCCCTTGTGCACAGGGATTACACAAAAAATGCGCCGATACGATTGATGATTTTCGACGATAGGGTTGAAATTGTAAGCCCGGGATGTTTACCAAATAGTTTGACTGTTGAAAGTATCAAGATGGGAAATGCTGTTGTCCGTAATAACCTGTTGATTAGCTACTGCTCAAAGTTGATGAATTATAGAGGGTTTGGCTCCGGGATTATCAGGGCTATGAATAATCATCCCAATATAGAGCTTATAAACGATGTGGAGGGTGAACAATTTATCGTCAAAATACCGAGAGCGGATCCGGCGACCTGAGAGCGGTGGCGCCGGATCCGCTCTGGGGGTTATTCCGTGCCGCCGCCTAAGGCGCGGTAGAGGTTGACGGCGGCTTGTATTTGTTCCAGTTTGTCGGAGACTTGTCCCAGTTGGGCTTGTAGCAGGCCTTGTTCGGCGTTTAGGACTTCCGTATAGGTTGCTTCGTTGGCTTTCAGGAGTTCCTGGGTGTAGTAGACGGCTGTTGTGAGCGATTCTACTTGCTGTGTGCGGGAGTCGTTTTTTCTCCGGGATGATTCAAAAGCATACAGGATATCCGACACTTCCTGGCCGGCTGTGAGGACGGTTTTTTGGAAATTCAGCAACGCCTCTTCCTGTTGCGCTTTCATGATCTTTACCTGCGCACGAAGCTGGTTTCCTGCGAACAGCGGCTGGGTAAGGCCGCCGATAACCGTCGCCAGAAGATTCTCCGGTTTGAAGAAACCGGACAGTGCGGCAGCCCCGTAGCCGACCATCGAACCCGAACCTAATGTCAGGGAGGGATAGAGGGCGGCTTGTGCGGCGTTCTTCATCTCGAAAGCGGAACGGAAAGCCAGTTCAGCCTGTATCACGTCAGGGCGTTTCGCCAGCATTTGTGCCGGAACGCCCTTTTCAAGGATGGCCGGAGCAGACTGCGAGCCGATGGTTTGCCGGAGGATAGTCCCCGGCTTGCGGCCAAGCATCATACTCAACGCATTTTCAAGCCTGCGGATCTGGTTCTCCAGTCCGGGAACGCTGACGATCGTGCTGTACAGCAGCCCCTCGCTCTGTTTTACAGCCGCCCCGTTCAACATGCCGGCTTCCATCATATCCTGCATGGCGGAGGTACTCTCTTTCAGCAATTCGATGGTTTGCAGCGTAATCTTCAATTGCTCGTCAAGCGCCATCAACGAATAATAGGAGGAGGCGATATTGGCGATCAGGGAGGTCTGTATCAGGTTACGATAGGCCTGGGAACTCAGGTATTGGGCATATCTTGCCCGATGCTGGCGGTTGATCTTTCCCCAGATATCCGCTTCCCACTGTACGGCGATACCCAGGCCGAACTGACCGCTGCTCACGCCGAAGAGGTCTTTTTTCCCGTCTGATGTCACGCTTCGCATCGTGTATTGCGCCTGCCCGACCAGTGCGGCGGTCGGGAAATAGGCCGATTTCGCGACCGAGAGGTTTGCTTCGGCCTGCTGGATGCGCGTATAGGCGATACGCAGGTCGAAGTTCTGTTCCAATCCCTCTTCTATCAACGCCTGCAAGTAGGTATCGGTAAAATACGCCCTCCAGGGGATAGCCGCGATAGTCGTCGTATCGTCCGGGTTCTCTCCGCGAAACAGATCCGCAGCATCTATTTCGGGAGACTTGTATTTGTTGACTACCTGGCAGGAGGTGAATCCCATAAGAAGCGTCAGGCTTACGAGAATGACCCCTTTTATCTGTTTATTGTCCATAACGATCATTGATTTTTGCTTTTTATTACTTCATCGTTGGTATTTATGAGGCCGGAGCGGCTGAACTTATCCTGGATATTCTGGAAAATGATATACAACGACGGGATAACAAGTACGCCCAACAACGTACCGATCAGCATACCGCCGATGGCGCTTATACCGATCGACTTATTACCGATCGCCCCCGCGCCCGAAGCCAACGCCAACGGCAAGAGGCCGAAGATGAAAGCGAACGAGGTCATCAGGATAGGGCGAAGACGGGCTACGGCGCCGTTTATGGCCGCCTCGATGATACTCATCCCCTGCCGCCGCCGCTGGATCGCATATTCCACGATAAGGATCGCATTCTTGGCCAACAGCCCGATCAGCATGATCAGCGATATCTGCACATAGATATTGTTGACGATCCCCGTCCCTGTCATCAAACCGGCAAAGATAAAGACAAAGACCCCCGCCAGGCCGACGGGCAGCGAAAAGATCACCGCCAGCGGCAGGATATAACTTTCATACAGGGCGCATAACAACAGGTAAACGAAGATCAGGCAGAGGGCAAAGATCAGGTAGGTCTGGCTACCGCTTTTCACCTCTTCGCGCGTCATACCGGAGTAATCGTACCCGTACCCGGCGGGAAGCGCTTTATCCGCCTCCTCCTCTACGGCGTTCAGGACATCCCCCGTGCTGTATCCTTTGAGGAAGTTCGGGATAATCGTCACGCTCATGGACGAATACATATTGAAACGGTTCAGCATCTGGGGGCCTGTCACATCCTTTATCGAGATAAACTCGGTGATCGGCGCCATATTGCCCGACGCCGTCTGTATGTAGTACCCGTTGAGGTCTTCCAGTTTCGAGCGGTATTCGGGCGAAGCCTGCACCATGACGCGGTATTGCTTGCCGTAGAGATTGAAGTTGGAGATATACATACTGCCGATGTAGGCTTGCAGGGTGGTCATGACCTGTGAGAGGGTCAACCCGGCATCTTTTATCTTGGGGATATTCGCTTCCAGCATTTTCTGGGGGAAGTTCGGGTTGAACGTCGTCATGGCCATCATCACCTCTTCGCGCCCGCGCATGTTGTCGAGGAAGCCGTTCGTCACGTCGTAGAACGCATTGACATCGCCGCCGGTACGGTCCTGCATTTGCAGTTCGACCCCGTTGCTGAGCCCGAACCCTTGCAGCGTAGGCGTCCCCATGAAGATAAACGTCGCATCCTTGATCGAGCTTGTCTTCTCTTTCAGGATGGCGGCGACCTCGTTGGTGGTGATCTTGCGCTCTTTCCACGGATCCATTTTCAGCATCACCGTAGCATACGAGCTACCGAGGCCGCTCATAAAGTTCACGCCGGTAATATTCTGTACATAATGCACATGCGGTATGTCGGACGCTATTTCGACCACCTGTTTGACCAGCGAATCCGTCCGTTCCAGCGAAGCTCCCGGGGAGAGCGTAATCATCCCCAATACGCCGCCGCTATCCTCCTGCGGGACAAATCCGGAGGGGATAAAACGCATCAGGCCGAACAGCGTCACGGTGGCGACGACGATAATAGCGACCGTAATCCAGCGGTGCCCCCTTTTCCCCAGGAAGTGGAGGGACGACTTGTACTTATCCGTCGTAGCCTGGAAAGCGGTATTGAACGAGAAATAAAACCGTTGGAAAAAGCTCTTCCCCTTACCCGCTTCGTGCGATTTGAGGAACAGGGCGCAAAGGGCAGGGCTTAAGGTCAAGGCATTTACGGCCGAAATCATAATCGAAATCGCCAGCGTCAGCCCAAACTGTTTATAAAACACGCCGGATGTCCCTCCGATAAAACTGACCGGAATAAAGACGGCCGACATCACCAGCGTGATGGATACGATAGCCGGCGCAATCTCTTTCATCGCCGCCAGCGTAGCCTCCTTAGCATCTTTCATCCCGGCGTCGAGCCGCGCATGTACCGCCTCGACGACGACGATCGCATCATCTACCACGATCCCGATCGCCAGCACCAGGGCGAACAGCGTCAGCAGGTTCACCGAAAAGCCGAACAGCTGCAGGAAAAAGAACGTCCCCACGATCGCTACCGGAACGGCTATGGCCGGGATAAGGGTCGACCGGAAGTCCTGCAAAAAGATAAACACCACGAGAAAAACCAGCAGGAAAGCCTCAAGCAATGTAGTGACCACCTTATTGACCGAGGCGCTGAGAAACTCGTTGGCATCCATCACATAGTTGATCTTCAGGCCGGGAGGGAAAATCTCTTTCGCTTTCTCCAGTTCCGCCTTGATATTGTTGATCACCTCCTGCGCGTTGGAGCCGGCCGTTTGGTTGATCCCGATCGCTACGGATTCTTTCCCGTTCAGTTGGGACAATACCGTGTAGTTTAGCGAGCCAAGCTCCACGTCGGCGAGGTCTTTTACCCTCAGCAACTGCCCGTCTCGCGAACGGATGATCACGTTGCCGAACTCTTCCGCCGTCTTCAGGCGTCCGGTGTATTTCAGGGTATATTGAAACGACTGGTCGCTGTTTTGGCCCAGTTCGCCGGGCGCCGCTTCGATATTCTGTTCCGTCAGGGAGGCGATCACTTCCGAGGGGCTGATTTTGTAGGAGGCCATCACATCGGGTTTCAGCCAGATACGCATCGAGTAGTCCTGCGCTCCGAAGACGTTGGCGTCGCCGACCCCTTTCACCCGCTTGATTTGCGGGAGGATATTGATGTTGGCATAGTTCTGGATGAACGTGCGGTCGTAGGCCGGGTTGTCGGACGAGACGGAGATCATCATGATCGAGCTGCTCTGCTGCTTCCGCACCGTCACCCCGACACGGGTAACCTCCTGGGGGAGCAACGGCGTAGCGCGCGCCACCAGGTTCTGCACATTGACCGAAGCGATATCGGGGTTAATCCCCTGTTCGAAATAGATGGTGATATTCGCTATCCCGCTGTTGGAAGCGGAGGAGGTCATATAGGTCATCCCCTCCACGCCATTGATCTGCTCTTCCAGGGGGATAACTACGCTATTCATCACCACGTCGGCGTTCGCCCCCGAATAGACGGTGGAGACCTGTACGGTCGGAGGCGCGATATTGGGGTATTGCTCCACAGGGAGCATGAAGAGGCCGATGATCCCCAGCACCACGATCAGGATCGAAATAACGGTGGATAATACAGGCCTTTCTATAAATGTTTTCAGCATAGTCCTTTGTTGTTTAATTAACCTTTATCTTCTTCCCGTTCGTCAAGGTAGCTACGCCATCCGTAACGATCCTGTCCCCCTCGCCGAGGCCATGCGTGACGGCATAGCTTTTCCCGTCGGGCGTCGCGAGGACGTTGATGATCGTCTGTACGACGGAATCGGCCTGTACTTTATATACCAATATTTTATCCTGCTGTGAAAATGTCGCCTTTTGGGGAATCAGGAACACATCCCGTACGGTTCTGGGGATGGAGATGACGCCGCTTGTCCCGCTTCTCAACAATCCCTGTTCATTCGGAAATTCGGCGCGGAAATTAACCGAGCCGGTAGCGATATCAATCAAGCCGGCAATCGTTTCCACCTTTCCCTTTTCGGGATAGACTGTCCCGTCGGCCAGTGTCAGCGTGACGGGGGGCATCTGTTTGATCTTCTCGGCCTGGGTCTCTCCCTCCAGCGTACCCAGAAATTCGATCAATGCTTTTTCGTTCATCGAGAAATAGGCATAGACGCGGCTGGTATTGGCTATCGTCGTCAGCACATTCTGGCTGTTCACCAGGCTTCCCTGACGGAAAGGGATAGAACCGGCCACGCCGTCGACCGGACTGGTGACATTCGCCCAGCTCAGCGTAGCCCGTGCATTCTTCAGCGCCGCCTCAGCCTGTTTCTGCGCGGCGACGGCCGATACGTAGGCATTCCGGTAGGTCTCCAACTGTACCTTGCTGACGATGCCTTTCTCCGCCAGCGGCTGTATCCGGTCGACGTTGAGTTCCGCCGTTTTTACCTGCGCCTCTGCGCTCTTCAGGGCGGCTTCGGCCGTATTCAGCGCCTGTTCGGAATGGGGCGAATTAATCTTGAACAGGGCTTGCCCCTTTTTCACTACCGACCCCTCGTCGATATAGATCGCGTCGATAAATCCATCCACGCGCGGACGGATTTCAATATCTTCCTTTCCCTTGATCGTCGCCGGGTAAGTGGATTCCAGCAACACATCCTGTTTGCTCACAACAACCGTAGGGTAATCTCCCCCTCCGGCATCACTGCCGGCTTCGGCGGCTTTCTTTCCGCATGAAATCAACGCAAGGAGCGCCGATACTCCCAAAACAATTTTC
>JAISRY010000114.1 GCA_031273385.1 Tannerellaceae bacterium
CCCGTGTTTGTGGAAAATACCGCCATGATCGGAGACCACCATAATCAACGTGGATCCGGCTATCCCTGCCTCCCTGATGGCATCCACGATGATGCGGACATGTGTGTCCACCTCTTCTATCCCTTTCAGGTAAGCGGGCGACATGTGTCCGGCGCTATGTCCGTATCCGTCCACCTCATCGAGTTGTATGAAGACAAAGTCCGGCCTCTTTTCCAGGATATAGGCCGCCGTCTTTTCCGCCGTCTCCAGGGAGGTGGGGTATGTTTCGGAGACATCCATAACCTCCTCGTCCAGCATACTCCCGAAATCGCCCCATTGGTATAGCGATCCCAGTTCGGCGTCAGGCTTTTGTTCGCGGACAATGTCGAAGATAGTGGGGAAAGCGTGGTTTCGGGTCATCGCCACCGGCGGGAATACCTGGAGAGTCCTGTTCCAACCGTTTGAAGTGACGCCCGTAATATCAGGCCCGGCGCCGCATAGCATGGCGTTCCAGTTCGGTTTGCTGACGGTCGGCAATACGCAGCGTACCGCATAGCTGTATGCCCCGTTCCGCATCAGGCTGTCCATACAGGGCGTTTCCGCTACGATGAGCCCCTGGCTGCTCATCCCGTCTATCCCGATGACGACCACATGTTTTATGCCTCCGGGATAGGGGTTGCCGTTCCGGCAACAGCCTGTCAGAAGAATACAGGCGGCGATTATCCATCCATTTTTCATATCATCTGTTTTTTATCTGTTTTTATCTGTTTTTACTTGGGGGGGGATGAAGAGGATCTCTTCGGGAAGTATCCGGTCGCGGATCTTCTTGCTTGAATAGCCCACTTCCAGGTATTGCCTCCATGTATCGTCGTAGAAAAGGACTTTCAGTTCATGGAAGCCCGCTTCGAGCGCGACCTTTCCGTCTATGCGCGTGATGTGCGACCAATCCTGGTCGACGACGAGGGTGTCGTCGAGATACAGCTGCGAGCCGTCGTCGGAAACGAGATAGAAGTTATACACCCCCCGTTCGGGAATCTTGATCCATGTCCGGAACTCGTAGGCAAAATGATCTTCCGACGGAGCGTCGTAGACGGAGAAATAGTCCATGCTTCCCTTTCCGGCCTCCTTTGCGGAAGCGATATCTTTCACGGATTTGAATGTGCCCTCGTAGTAGGTATAGCTCACTCCCTGCTTCACGGGGGTCTCTTTCCTGGCCGGCAGGTAGGCCATCGTCTCTTCGTCGACGGACGAGATACCCGATGGGTAATGGAATGCCAGCTCCACCCCTTTGGGCGTCCGTATCCAGGTGTCGAAGACAAACTCGTCCTCATAGAGTTCGATCACCCGGCCTCCCCGTTCGGGCTTGCCGTAGGCTTCCGCTCCCGTTACGCGGCCATAAGCGAGGGCGATATAATACTCGATCCCGATATAATCGTTGTCGTGATC
Organism: Tannerellaceae bacterium; assembly: GCA_031273385.1. Lineage (GTDB taxonomy): Bacteria > Bacteroidota > Bacteroidia > Bacteroidales > Tannerellaceae > DFXE01. Next base: position 1,426 of record JAISRY010000114.1, read on the forward strand.
ATGCCCGACGAACGTCCCCATCACATCCTGCTTTTCGATGAAAGCGCCGAACAGCCCGGTGTTGTAGTCCGGCGGGCAGGGCTTTTCCCCTTGCGAGCCGACCGTATTTTTCTTGCCGATAACCTGGTTGTATTCCGGCAGGGGGATATGGAAAAAGGCCAGCGAGGGTAAGGGGTCGCCATCATTCATCCGGGCATAGTCGTCGCTCTGCGCCCTGTACCACCCGATCTGGTCAAAGTAGATGGGGGCGTATGTGCCGTATTTGGGATTTGAGGTGTAGGCATTGGAATCGAAACAGTAGAGTAGCGCGGATACCTTACCGGACTTCGACCCCTGTACGGGCAGTACGTAGTTGCCGCATCCATGGATCTCTTCCGGCCCCTTTTCGCCGACGAAATAGGGTGATCGGCAGAGTATCTCCATAATTTCGGCGCGTGAGATTTGCGTACTGCTTTCCCCGTCGTGATTGCCGAATACGGCGGCGAAAGGTGTTTTTGCCTGCTCAAAGATCTTCGGGATATCCGTCCACGGCTCCCGCGCGGGTACCCGGTATGCGATGTCGCCGGTTAAAATGGCCAAGTCCGGCTTTTCAGCCTCCAGGACAGCCTTTATCGTTGCGATGGTCTTTTCGCAGGTCGGTTCCCCATGTACCCAGTGAATGTCGGTGAATTGTACAATCTTAAATTTACCGTTGTCGTTAAATTTGAATTGGAACTTACCTTGCGCCATGGCCGAAAAACCGGCTATGCTGCAAAGGGTGATCATAAAAATAAGTCGTTTCATACCTTTCATATCTTTTAAGTGTGTCATTTTATCTGTCTTCAAAGTCGTCATACAGCGGTTGCAGCACGACGATATCGTCTTTTTTCTTTTTTACCGCCGTAATAGCGAAGATTTTAATATCTCGATTATCCGGCAGGATGAGGGAGCGGCTTCCGGGTGGTATAGCTATTTCGTACTGAAAGAGGTAACAATACCGGTAGGTCATATTCTTAGAGGGGTATCCGTCGTGATAGTGCGAGGCGAACCAGGCGATATCGTCTTTCCGGACGAAAGGCCGGCTCAGCGATTCAAGCGTCCAGTCCGCCCCGTACCGGCGGGTATAATGCTGGCCGATGAAGCCTCTCCATGCAGCGACCTCCAAGGGGATCTCTTTCCCTCCGGCACGAAAGAGGCCGCCTGCTTTGCCGCCTGTTTCGTCACAGGCCGAGGCCAGGAGGCAGAGCCTGTCATAATCGCCTGGCGGCAATGCGATCTCCTGTCCCGAACAGGCGACGACATTGTTTGTCTCCTCCGCGTAGCTCCCCATTTTGTACAGGATATTTTCGTGTACATAGTCGCCTCCGGGCATCTCTTCGCCCGGGTAGGACGAATCGCGGAAGCTTTCGCGGTGGCGGTGATTCATGCGCCCGTCCGGACGGTTGTCGTCGAAAGAGACGGCATCGTCGTCGTAGGCCAGCGCGACCGGCATCTGTTCTTCGTCCCACACAGCGCCCGGACTGAGCTTGACGGCAAAGCTTTTGATGGCATAGCCCGCGATGTCGAAACGGACGGCATCCTTTGTAAACGTAGCGTCACCCGTCCGTACCTCGCGCCCATCCACCTCGTAGGCGTCTATCACGGGCAGGGGGAATGTCATCTTCACATTCGTCTGCCTGCGGCCGGCCAGTTCGTTGACGCGGACGATACAGTAATCGCCGTTTTCCGCCCGTTTGTAGGCCATCACGCCGATTTGCCGGTTGCTAAGCGACAGCAAAGAGAGCTGCCTGCCGTATTGGCCGGCATGACGGGGCGTTTCGAAAGGGATCAACGGCCGGTCGAGGAAAGCCGCCTGTTTGCCTGTTTCCCCCTCGCGCCAGTCGCCGGCATGGGCATAGATGGCATACTTCATATCGTGTACGCCGAAATCCTGCGTCGCCTGCGGCGAAGGGCCTTGCGTCCCGGGCGTAAACAGGAGCGTCAGCCTGAGCGTATGGTCGTCGGGTTTATCGGAGGTGTATTTACAGTCCTCCATGATCGAAACGCCGAATTTCCCCGACGCGTCGGTGAGGTCGATCCAGTTGTGGTGAGGAACTTCAAATTTCTTCGGGTGGTTGTTGTTGCGCATGATCGTTCCCACGCCCTGGCTGTAGGTAGCCATTTCGTTGCCTGCCGTAAAAGGGAACGAGGCTTTCAGGCATACGCCGCGCGAATGCCAGTCGATGCGGTTGGCCACTTCGATCCGTTTCCCCGCGTCGGAAGCCGCGAGGGAGATAGTTTGCGTAATGCTGGAATTGCGCCCTTGGCGTGTCACTTCGAGGGCGACCCTTAGCGGCCCCTCTTCCACGATACGGAAAGCGGCCTGTTCGTCCAGGTAGCCGACAGGCGGTTTCCGGCGGTCTTTCCAGTCCATATTCCACGCCGGGTATTCGCTAGGCTCTTCGGCCAGGAACGCCAACCGTGCAGGGGCTTTCAGGAGTTCCCTTTTTAGCTTCTTATCGTATATCGACGCGATATCGCCGTTATCCGCCAGGGCTACCCGGTAGTAGTCATTCTCCAGCGACCGGCCGGTCACGGCAAGCGAACCTTTCCGCGGCGCGTCGCCGGATGGACGGATGTCATAGACGGCGAATCCTACGGAGGGGACGTCGGCGAGGAAAAGGAACGTCAGCCTGTTTCCTTTTCTGCCGGTCACCTGTACCGGCGTCTCTTTCCCATCGGGAGCGTATGCCTTGAGATGCTCCGGCATGTGGCCGTCAAACGCCATCTCGGCCGTCACGATATCCTGCCGGGGGTAGGCGGTGGGGTTATAGACCGCCACGCTCCTGCCCTCAGTCCGGGTATCGAGCCGGGTGGATAAGGCCGCCAAGCCGTTCTTCATCACGGAAGCGAACGTATTGGCCGCGATAAATTCATCGTTCCAGGAATAGTCGTATGCCCTGGGGGTGGAGGTGCCCGGGAGGATGTCGTGCATCTGGCTGCCCAGGACTAATTCCCAGGCATTGGTAAGTTTATCCGCCGGATAGGCGACGCCGGCGAGGAAAGAGGCGCCGGCGGCAACCTGTTCCGCCGCCTGTGCCAGGTTCTCGTTCTTCCGGTTCATCCGTTTCATAAACCCTTGCGAGACGGAAGAGCCGTTGCTGTGCTCGACCAACAGGAAATCCCCCTCATAGGCCGGAAGCCGGGCTTCTATCTCCGGCGTGATATCCTTAAACATCTGATCCGAAGCGGTCAGCAATATCCTGAATTTACTGTCCGGCCGCTCAGCCAACGATTCGGTAGCATGCTTCACGTCGTTTTTCAGCGGAGCGCCCCCCTCGTCCCCTATGCCATAGAAGCGGAAATCGAACGCATAACCGCGCTCTTCCTTGCCCCAGTCCAGGCGGCTGCTCCAATAGTCGTCCCTGTCGAAGCGCACCGGGATACCGCTCACATAATGCCCCGGGTTGAGGGCGGAGACCAGCCGGCTACCGTCAGGCCCTTTCCATACCCCGATGGGAAAGGGGATGCCTACGGCGCAATTCCCTGTCAGCTTAATAGTAGAAAAGCCGATCAGCCCCGAGTGCCGCCAGATCGTAGGCAGGTTGGCGGGAAACCCGAAGATGTCGGGAAAGATCGCATCCCTCCCCGCCACGCCAAATTCGTTCATGAAGTACTTATAGCCGTAAAGCGTCTGGCGGATGATGGATTCGGGCGACGAGACGATAACCTCCCCCTCGTCGACCGCCGAACCGGAAATATGCCAACGCCCTTTCGCCACGTATTCCCTGACTTTCTCATACAGGCCGGGGTAATACTCCTTCATCATGCGATAGCGGCGCGAGCCGGTGAAATTGAAGACATAATCGGGGTACTCCTCGAAAAGGGCGAAGTTCTCCGTCATGGTATTCCTGATCAGTTCGTCGATGGAACGCACATAATCCCAGTTCCACTGCGTATCGAGATGGGAATAGCCCACCGTATACAACACCTTATCCTTTGTCAGGTCGTAGGCCGGCATACGCCCCGCAGGCTGCGCCCCGGCCGCCCCGGGCAGCACGCAGGCGAGCCACCATAAAAAGGCCGTGGATTTGAATCGTTTCACGCTGTTCATGATATAGTCCCCGTTTATCGGTTATTCTTCCAGCAAATTGACCTCCCTGACCGATCCCGTCCGGGGATCCAAACGCAGCGTTTTGATCTCGCCCGGTTTGAAACGGCCTTTCCAGGTGAAGCCGGCCGATGGGAAATGGAGCGTAGCGGAAACCGCTTCGCCAAGCGTCTCCACCAGGCGGATGACCACATCCTCCCCCTCTTCGGATTTTTTGACGGCGGACACGACGACCTGCGGGGCGTCAATCGCAAGGAATGAGCCTGACGCCGGCATGTCCCCCTGGTGTATTCCCTGGTAAATGACCGCCGGAGGCGTCATAAACTCCTCGGCGATACGGGGGATATGAGCCTCTTTCCAACCGTCGCGGTGCGGAACCAGCAACAGGCGGAACGTCTGTATCCCCTGATCCATCCAGCTATATTCCTGCCCGGGATTCAATTTGGCAGGGTCGTGATGGGCGAACGGGGCGGAGCGGACGACGGAGATACGCATATCGTTCCCCGCGACGCTGTAGCCGTACTTGGCATCGTTGACGACCGTCAGCCCGTAAAGCCCGCCGTCGCGCCGGCCGGTCAGGTCGATCCATCGCTGCCCGGGGTCTTCGTCGCCGTTGGCTTCGCGTACGATATGGCCGTATGGTATTTCGTAGGTGGGCCGGGGCGCCTCCACATCGACGGGGAAAGAGAACTTGAGCATCTTAAGGCGTTCGTGCCAGTCAAGCGAAACGGCGGCCTCTATCCTGCGTGAGCCGGAATAGAGCGACCAGTCGATGGTCAACGCCGACTTCCCGTATGTGCTGACGACCCGGACGGTAGCCCGCAGCGGCCCCTCGTCCAGTACCTTGACGGTTGCGCCGCCAAACGAGCCGATCTCTTTGGAGAAAGAGCGGATGTCGTGGCTCCAGGTGTCGCTGGTATCTTCGATCACGACTCCCCGGCATCCGCCGTTCCCTCCGGCAAAAACTTCCCTCCCTGCCTCTTTATCGAAAATAGAGAGCGTACCGTCCGGAGAGAAGCTGATACGGTAATAGCCGTTTTCCAGCCTGTTGCCCTCCGCTTTGGCCGCCTTTTCCGACGGGATGGAGGCGTCGCCTTTCATCACGCGTACCTGCCGGTATCCCATCGGGGGGAGTGGGACGGTGAACAGAATCCGTTTCCGGCCGGTCACCGACTGGCCGGCCGTCCATTGTGCCGGATATACGCGCCCGCGGTCGTCCATGACACAGGGCGAGGGCTTCCAGTCCAGGTCGTAGGCGACGTTGGCTTCGGCCTCCCAGGCATGGGGGTTGAACAACACCAAATACTGGGATTCCGGGTCTTCGGCGGCGATCCGCCATTCGAGCTTCTGCATGGCCAACGCCGTCGACTCGCGGGCGGTGTTCAGGACATAGCCGTACCCCTCGCGGGCATCCTCGGAATGGGCGGACAGGGAGCTGCCGGCCAGGCTGTCGTGGAACTGCAGGAAGAGCAGCTTCTGCCACGCGGCGGTGAACGCCTCCTTGGGATAGTCCGCTTTCCAGATCAGGGAGCCGACGCCCGTTATCTTTTCGGCGGCGACCAATGCGGCCTCCGCCTGCCGGTTGTTTTTCTTGATCGCACTTTCGGCCGTATAGCAGCCGACGGCATGATGCTGGAGGTCGTCCTTTACGGCCGGTATGGAGAGGCTCCCATCGGCGCGTACCTCCTCAAAATAGCGGTCGACGCTGCCGTAAGCGATCTGAGGCGCACCCTTTTCGGCTTTCAGCTTGTCGATCCCCCGGATATTGGCTTTCGTCGGGCCGCCGCCATGGTCGCCCACGCCATAGAACGCCATCAACGCCGTAGCCGGATAGTTCTCCGTCCGTTTGACGATCTCTTCGAGGTGTTTTTTGACGGCGTCGGCCTCGCTGCCACTATTGTAGCTGTCCTGTATATGAAAGGCCAGGACGCGGGAGCCCTCTACGCCCTCCCACCAGAACAGATCGGCAGGTAGGGTTTTTTCGTGCGGCCCGGGGCGCATGAAGACATAGTTCTCCATCCCCTGCAAGCGGATAATCTGGGGCAATGAGCCGGGATGCCCGAACGAATCGGGATTGAACGCGACGGTGGCGCGGCGCCCGACAAGGCGTTGCAAGGCCAACTGCCCGTACAGCCCCTGGCGCGCCATCGCTTCGCCCGACGGGATATTCATATCCGGCTCCACCCACCATCCGCCGACGACATTCCAGCGCCCCTCGGCTACCCGTTGGCGTATCTCGGCCAACATGCCGGGGTCGTTCAACGATATCCAGTGGTAAAACTGTGCCGAACTGGCGGTAAACACAAAGTCCGGCGTCTCCTTCATCCTGTCGAGGGCGGAGCGGAACGTACTGTGTACCACCGATACGCCCTCCGTCCATGGCCATAGCCATACGGGGTCGATATGCCCGTGCCCGATCATATAAAAACGGTATTTCTTTGCCTCTTTCGACCAGGCCTGAGCGGTGGGAGCGCCCAAAAGGCCGTCCGCCGGCGCGAGGGCGAGAAAAGCTGTCCCCGTCGCCGTCCGACGGAGAAAGTCCCTACGGGAAATCGCGGTTGTTTTCATCTCTTTACGTTTTAATGATGTTCCTTTTCATGGTAAAATAATGACTTATAATTTAGTCTATAAAGGTACAAACTATTCTTTATACTATAACGTGAAACACAAAAAAAATAGTGAACAGTGAATAACGAATAGTGAACAGTGAATAGTGGAAATGACGGCGTTTGTCATGTCGACCGAGCGCAGCGAGTGTCTGAATCAGAATTTACAGGATTATAGAATGGACAGAATTAAGCAATTGAAAATAACAGACATCCCCGTCATTGCGAGTACCCAATAAACTGCGTTTATCAAAAAGGGGGAATGACGGCGATAGCAATCCCGTTTGAGGAACCGAGCGGGAGAACGTCATGTCGACCGAGCGCAGCGAGTGGAGACACCTCCGATCGAAAGGGCAGGCGGGTGCGATCGGAGTTCCTATGATTGTAATCTCGAATGAAAAAAGAAGCTAGGAGTAGGATAAATTCCGAGCATTCTTTATATTTGAGAGTTTAAAAAGAACAATTACAAACATAAAAAATAC
>JAISRY010000199.1 GCA_031273385.1 Tannerellaceae bacterium
TGATAATCAATGCATTCGATTTTGTCTTGTGTGACCAAACGCCGGAGGCGTTGCCTCTAAATAAAAAGCTATTCACTGTCCACGGACTTGTACGCGTTGTGTGGGTGGGTGGTGTTTGGTGCGGAGGTTGAGTTGTTCGATGACGTTTGCGGCTAATTGGTGGAAAGCGTTTCCGGTGATGGTGTCGGGGTCGAGGGCTACGGGGTGGCCGGTGTCGGCGCCCTCGCAAATACGCTGCACGATCGGGATCTGTCCCAGTAGGGGGACGTTCAGCTCTTCCGCCAAACGCTTTCCGCCCTCTTTTCCGAAGAGGTAGTATTTGTTGTCGGGGAGTTCGGCGGGCGTAAACCAAGCCATGTTTTCGATCAGTCCCAGTACGGGGACGTTCACCTTTTCGCCCGTAAACATACTGATCCCCTTACGGGCATCGGCCAGGGCGACCTCCTGGGGAGTGGTGACGACGATCGCTCCGGTGATCGCCAACGTCTGTACCAGGGTCAGGTGGATATCGCTCGTTCCCGGAGGGAGGTCGATCAGGAAATAGTCGAGCTCGCCCCAGTCGGCGTCGCCGATCAGTTGTTTCAAGGCATTCCCCGCCATCGCCCCCCGCCAAAGGACGGCATCTTCGGGGTTGACGAAGAAGCCGATGGAGAGCAGTTTCACGCCGTAGCGTTCGATGGGCAGGATCAGCTCCCTGCCGTTCACCTCCTGCATACAGGGGCGGGCATCTTCTACCCGGAACATTTTCGGTTGGGACGGGCCGAAGATATCGGCGTCGAGCAATCCCGTTTTATAGCCCGCTCCGGCTAAGGCGACGGCCAGGTTGGCGGCCACCGTACTTTTCCCTACGCCCCCCTTTCCGGACGAGACGGCGATGATATGCTTCACGTCCGGCAGTAGTTTTTCGGGTTCGGGACGGGGCTGCCGGCGTGTGACGACCGTGATGTTCCCTTTGATCTCCACCTCTTTTCCTATATAGGTGAGGATCGCCGCTTCCGCCGCTTTGACGACGGATCGGATAAACGGGTCGTTCGGTTTCTCAAACAGGAGCGAGAACGTGACTTTCAGGCCGTCGATCCGTATATCGTCTTCCACCATACCGGCGGAGACCAGGTCTTTGCCCGTCCCGGGATAACGTACCTTGGCGAGGGCATCGAGAATCAGTTGGGGATAAAGTGTCATAAGGCGCTTCGTTTACTGCGGTTAAAACTACGGTAGGAATCCATCCCGATCTCCACGTCCGGTTCGGTCAGGCGGCTTCTCTCTTCACAGACAAAGCGGACGTATTTGATGCTCAGCCCGCGGTCGAGCCACTGTCGTTCGTAACAGGTCTTGATGGAGAGGATCTCGTCCGGCGGCGCCGAGCGGTAGAGGTCGTCCGTACTGAAAAGGAGCGGATAGGCGTTCGCCTTGATCATTTCCATCGTATAGGCGTACATGAAAGGGCTGTCCGTTTTGAGATGGACGATCCCCTTTTCCGGCAATAGTTGGCGATAGAGCGCCATAAAACGGGTAGAGGTCAGCCGCTTGTTCACTTTCTTCATCTGCGGGTCGGGGAACGTCAGCCAGATCTCCGACACTTCGCCTGCGGCAAAGAAGCCGGCGATCAGTTCGATATGCGTCCTAAGGAACGCCACGTTGGCCATTCCGGCATCGAAAGAGTCTTTCGCTCCGCTCCACATCCGGGCGCCCTTGATATCGACGCCGATAAAGTTCTTTTCGGGAAAGAGCTTCCCTAACCCGACGGTATACTCCCCTCTTCCGCATCCCAGCTCCAGCACAATGGGATGGCCATTCTTAAAGAACCGTTCATGCCAATGCCCTTTCAGCGGAAAACCCTCCTCCCGTAGCGTGACGAACGGATATTGAAACACGTGCGGAAACCCCGCCATATCATCAAACTTCGCTAATTTATTTTTTCCCATGCCACAAAGATACGGATTAAATCCTATTTGTGACGTAGTCGATCAGTTCGAGGCAGAGGCGGGTCGTCCGGTCGTCGATATCCAGGGAGGGGTTTAGCTCTACGATGTCCATCGACTTGACCAGGTTGGTGGAGAGGATCGAGTCGATAAAGCGCTTGCACTCAGTGGGCGTCAGTCCGCCGCGGACGGGAGTGCCCGTACCGGGGGCGTAGGCCGGGTCGAGGCAGTCGATGTCGATGCTGAAGTGGACGTTACGGATTTTGCGCTCTTTTATCTTGCGTTTGATGTCGCCGGCGACGGCGTCGATGTCGTTTTCGCGGATCGTTTTCATGGGGTAGACGCTGAGGTTCTCACGATAGATCAGCGTTATCTCCCCCTCGTCGAGGCTACGCGCACCAACGAGGAAGACATTTTCGGGATGCACCTTGAACCCCTCGCCATAGACGTTCACCAGTTCCCTGCTCCCCATCCCCATGAGGGCGCTTAACGGCATGCCGTGGATATTGCCGCTGGGCGACGTTTCGGCCGTATTCAGGTCGCCATGGGCGTCGAGCCAGATCACGCCGAAGTCGTCGTAGCATTTCCCCACGCCCGAGGCGCTTCCCAGCCCCAGCGAATGGTCTCCGCCGATGACCAGCGGGAATGCGCCTCCGCGAAGCGTATCGTAGACCAGTTCCGCCAGGTTGTTGTTGACTTCCACGATGGCGTCGAGGTTTTTCAGGCTGTCGTCTCCGGCAGGCCTGTCCTCTTCCGAAACGGGCGGGACATACAGGTTGCCCAGGTCGAACACGCGATGCCCGTTCCGCCGGATAATCCCGACCAGCCCCCTTTCACGCAGGTAGTTGGGCGCCCGCTCGACCCCCATGCAATCGCATCCGAGATGCAGCGGGACACCGATCACGTTTATTTTCATACCGTCATCAGCTATGGCATATCCTGTCTAAGCGAAGAGAGAGCTCTTTCAGTTCGCCGGGGGTCTTGTTCTCGCCCTGTTCGGTGGTGAGCCATCCCCCTTGGTAGTGTTTGCGGGCCTCTTCGATCACCCTTTTCCAGTTGACGTCCCCCTCGGCCAGTTCCACGTTGAACCCCTCCCAGCGTCCGCTCTTGTCGGCCACCTTTTTGCTGAACTCCTTGATATGGATACGGCCTGTGCGCTTTCCGAGGATGCTGATCCACTGTTCGGGCCAGCCATAGACCAGGATATTCCCGCAATCGAAATAGAAGCCGACATAGTCGCTGTCGAACTGGTCGACATAGCGGCAGGCTTCGAGCGGGCTGAGAAGAAAGTTGTTCCACACGTTTTCGATGCAGACCTTTACTTTCAGCTTCTCCGCCAGCGGAAGCAGCTTTTTGATCTCTTCCGTCGAGCGGTTCCAACAGTCTTCATACGTAACGGCCTCGTTCACGACGCCCGGAACAAGCAGGAACGCATCCGTCCCATACGCCCGGGCATCTTCCATGGCGACGATCGCCCCCTCAACCCCCTGGCGGCGTACGTCAGGGTCGGGATCGGAGAGCGGTTTGCTCCAGTGGGTCGAACAGCACACGCTGGAGGCCACCAGTCCGGTCGCTTTCATGGCGGCGATCACCTCTTCGCGGTTCATGTGGCTATTCGGCTCTATGCCGTCGTATCCGGCGGCTTTGACCGCTTTGCATTTGTCGAGGACGGAGCCCTCCATCCCGATAGTCCCCCACATGATGGATTTCTTAAACGTCGCCACAGTCCCGGATGAAGCTGCCGGACGGGGCGAAGCGAACGCGTGGTTCGCGCCCATAGACGGCAAGGCCAATGCGCCGGCCGCCCAGATGGTATTCTTTATAAAATGTCGTCTTTGCATGGTTGATCGGTTTATTCGTTAGACGGTAGGCGCTACGCCCGCCTGGGGAACTTCCTCCTTTATCCCCGGCACTGCGCCGAAAGCGTATGTTTGCGGCCCGAGCTTCAGGGTCGAGGCCATGATGTCGTCCCAGGTAACGAACTTACCGGTATAGGCCGACTCACGCCCCATGATGGCCATCAGGGTGGACTGGACGTGCTGCTCGGTGTCGTTGAGCGGCGTGCCGGTGCGGATCGCCGTAACTAAACGGATCAGCTCCTGCACGTATGGGTCGGGGACGGCCATCGACTGATCCGCATCCCCCTCCTTGGGGTAGGGGTATTTCCAGGCGACGCTGCCGTCGAGGTTGAAGATCGTATCGAAGCAGTTGGTATACCCTTTCGTCCCGTAGACCAGTATGCTGTGGTTGTTGTCGCATCCCCCGATCTGGCGGGAGGTACAATGCGCCCGGTGTCCGTCGTCGTAGACATATTCGATACTGAAGAAGTCGTACATATCGCCCGTTACGCGCCGCTGCCGGCCACCGGTAGCTTCCGCCCTTACGGGATGTTTGTCGCCCATAAACCAGGACATCATATCTATTTCGTGGATGAACTGTTCGACCACCAGGTCTCCCGACGTCCAACAGAAGCTCACCCAGTTCCTGAGCATGTATTCCATGTCGTCCCATTCCGGACGCCGCTGTGCAAACCACAACGCGCCGCCCAGACGCGAGACATGCGCCGATACGATCGTCCCGATCGCCCCTCCGGCTACCCGGCGGTAGGTCTCTATACAATCTTTCTGCGAACGGCGGATCGTCCCGCTGATGACGGACAGCCCTTTCTGTGACGCCCTCTTACCGAGCACCAGCATCTGCTTCGCCCCTACGGGGTCTACGGCGCAAGGCTTTTCGATGAAACAGTGTTTCCCCTTGTCTATCGCATACTCGAAATGCCCGGGGCGGAATACGGGAGGGGTGCACAACAACACCACATCGACTCCCGAGTCAATCACTTTCCGGTAGGCGTCAAACCCCAGGAAGCAGTTCTCGTCGGCCACCTCCTGCCCCTTTTCCTTTAAGGTAGCCCGGCAGGCATCCAGTTTGTCCTGAAAAACATCGCCCAGCGCGGTGACGGTCAGCCCGCTTCCGGCATCGATAAAATTAACGGCCGCGCCCGTCCCTCGTCCGCCACACCCGACAAGCCCCGCCTTGAGAGGCCGTCCCTCGGGAGCGGTCGGCAGGATATCGGGCACAACGATATCTTTCCCCTCCCCCTCTTTGGAAGCGGCAGATGTGCAACCGGTCAGGAAAGCAGGCGTCGACAACGTCGCGATCGCCCCCAAAGCCGAGCTCTTAAAGAAACTCCGCCGGCTAAATCTAAAATGATCATTCATAACATTCACTTTTATATGTATCCGTTTATAGTATGTATTCGTAACAGCATCATTTGCACAAAGATATTTCTTTTTTGGAATAATTGCCTGATTATCCCTTCATTTTATATCTTTGTAGGCTAAAAACAAGAAAGTGGTTCATGAATAGAGCGGCGTATTATAATTACATTGAGGAACGGCTCATTACCCTTTGTACGCGGGTTGAGTTACGGGGAAAGATAAATATTCTTGACTATCACTTACATTCGGAAAACTTTTATCGGGATTTATTGAACACCTTATATGCCTGGAATCTTGAAAACCTGAATGCCCGGATTCGGAACGTTGAGGCTATCGACCTTGTCGATAGCACAAACAATATCGTCATTCAACTATCCGCAACCCATACGAAAGCGAAGATTGATAGCGCCCTAAGCAAACCCCTTTTGTCATCAACGGCATATAATGGCTTCCATTTTAAATTTATAGCTATCGCAACAGATGCCAACAATCTTAGACGCCAATCATATCATCCGCCTATGGGTATTCATTTCATGCCGACTACAGACATATACGATGCAAGATCCATATTGCAAGATGTGTATAATCTGGATATAAATAAGCTTGAAACGATTTATGAGCTTATCAAAAGCGAACTGGGAAGAGAGGCCGATACGCTACGGTTAGAATCAAACCTATCATCGGTCATTCATATCCTCTCAAAAGAAAACCTGGCGTCAATTGATTCGAATATGAATATAAACAGCTTTGAAATTGAACGAAAAATAGACTTTAACAGTCTTCATACGTCAAAAGAAATAATAGATGATTATAAATTATATCATCATATAGTTGATAAGATATATTCTGAATTTGACAAGTATGGATGCAACAAGAGTATTTCGGTTCTTCATTCGATAAAAAGCGAATATGTAAAAAATTTGTCTGGATTATCCGGTGACGTACTATTTAATCTCATGATCTCAACCATTTCGGAAAGAATACTTCACCGTTCAAACCTTGACAAGATCCCTCAGGAAGAAATAGAAATGTGTGTCGGCATACTTGTGGTAGATGCGTTTATACGATGTAAGATTTTTAAAAACCCTAATGATTACGACTATGTTACTTCCCGATAATATTCACCCTGAAAATAGCGTCTACTACAATGGCGCAATTGTATTGGAATTCATACAACAACACCAATGCATCAGGCTTGCGGAATTATATATTCTTGTCAAGGAGAAAAAGAATATGAATTACTCTATCCTGATTTTATGCCTGGATTGGCTTTACCTGCTTGGTGCAGCCATTATAAATAAGAAAGGAGAAGTTTGCCTATGTTCCTAAGGTCATTAACCATATCAACCCCGACTAAAGTCATTAGGGAAATTCCTTTTCATAAAGGGCTTAACCTTATTATTGATGAGAGTGAAGAACAAATTACAGGGAATAATGTCGGTAAAACCACCGTACTCCGGTTAATTGATTTTTGCCTGGGAGGGGATGCTAAAGCTATTTATGCCGACCCTGAAAATAAAAAGAATGAATATTCACTCGTTAAAGATTATCTCATAAAAAATAAAATCATCATCACCCTGATTTTAGGTATTGATCCCGATAGTCATGAGGAAGATCTTATTATAACGAGAAATTTCTTGTCAAGGAAAGATATTGTCAGAGAGATCAATGGATCGCCTTTAACTGAAAAAGAATTTGAAAAGAAGCTATCAGCATGCATGTTACCCGATCTGCAAAAGGACAAACCTACTTTCCGTCAGGTCATTTCCCATAATATCCGTTACAGTGATACAAGCATTTCAAATACGTTGAAAACGCTTGATCAGTATACAAGTGATGCCGAATACGAGACATTGTATCTACACTTATTTGGTTGTGATTTTAAATCAGGCCATGACAGGCAGCAGATTTTAGAAAAGATAAGAACGGAGAATACCTATAAAAAACGATTGGAGAAGAATCAAACCCGCAATGAATATGAAGTTATTCTAGAATGGGTTAACAAGCAGATAGAAGCGCTCGACAAGAAGAAATCAGCATTAAATATCAATGAGAACTTTGAAGCGGATCTACAATCGTTAAATGAAATCAAATATGCCGTAAACTCAATAAGTTCAGAAATCGCTTCGCTGAACTTACGTAAAAATATCATTTCAGATGCAAAACAGGAGTTTGAATCGCAAAAATCAACCATAGATATAAAAGCATTAAATGCCATATACCAACAAGCGGCCTCATTCATCCCCAATCTACAAACGAAATTCGAGGAGCTTGTGGCCTATCACAATGAAATGCTTATACAAAAGATCAAGTTTATAACTCAAGATTTGCCCATTCTGGAGAAAAAGATCGGAGAAAAAACCAAAGAACTTAATGCTCTTCTATCACAGGAACAATTGCTGTCGGAGAAAATAACGCAATCCGACACATTTGAAGAATTAGAAAGTATTATACAGGAATTAAACGATTTATTCAAGAGAAAGGGAGAGTGCGAAAATATGATACGTCAGATATCTGAAGTAGAAACGGCGATCGATGACTTAAATACAGAGCTTAAAGGAATTGACGAACAACTATTTTCCCATAATTTCGAAGCTATCGTAAGAAATCAATTGAAGAAGTTTAATCGATTCTTCGGCGAACTTTCGAATCAGCTATATGGAGAACAGTATGCTATAACCCATAAGATTGTGACTAATAGCCAAGGACAGAAAATGTATAAGTTCAATTCCTTTAATGTAAATCATAGTTCGGGTAAGAAACAGGGAGAAATATCATGCTTCGATATTGCATATACTTCATTTGCGGATGAAGAGAAAATATCATGTCTTCATTTCCTCCTCAATGACAAAAAGGAGTTAGTTCATGATAATCAGTTAATAAAAATAGCCGAAGCCGTTAATAAAATGGATCTCCAATTTGTCGCGTCCATACTAAAAGACAAGTTGCCTGCTGAACTAAATAAAGAAGAGTACTTTGTAGTGAAGCTATCGCAAAATGATAAACTATTCAGGATAGAAAAAGAAGATGAAGATTGGGGGAATTGATTTGGGTGAGCGGGCGGTCGTTTTGGCGCCGATGGAAGATGTGACGGATATGTCGTTCCGCCTGATGTGTAAACGTTTTGGGGCGGATATGGTGTATACGGAATTTGTGTCGAGCGATGCGCTGATCCGGCATGTCAACAAAACCCGGCAGAAACTCACCGTGGCGGAAGAGGAGCGCCCCGTGGCTATTCAGCTGTATGGGAAAGAGGTAGGCGCGATGACGGAAGCCGCCCGTATCTGCGAAGAGGCCTCGCCCGATATGCTGGACCTGAATTTCGGATGCCCCGTAAAAAAGGTGGCGGGAAAAGGGGCGGGGGCAGGGATGCTGAGGACGATCCCCCTGATGCTCGAAATCACGAAAGAGGTGGTCAAGGCGGTCAATATCCCCGTGACCGTAAAGACACGCTTGGGATGGGATGCGGAGAACCTGGTGATCGTCGATTTAGCCGAACGGCTGCAGGACTGCGGGATCGCCGCCCTTTCCGTCCATGGACGCACACGCAGCCAGATGTATACCGGGGAGGCGGACTGGACGTTGATACGGAAAATAAAGGAAAACCCGCGTATGCATATCCCCATTATCGGTAACGGCGATGTCACTTCGGCGGAGATATGCCGGCAGCGTTTCGACGACTATGGCGTGGATGCCGTTATGGTGGGACGCGGAAGCATCGGCCGTCCGTGGATCTTCCGCGAGATAAAGCATTACCTGAAGACAGGGGAAAAGCTCCCCGACGAATCGTTCGAGTGGTATTTGCAGATCCTCAAAGAGCAGGTCTTACAGAGCGTCGAACGCCTGGACGAGCGCAGGGGGATTCTGCATATCCGCCGCCATTTAGCCGCTACCCCCTTGTTTAAGCATTTACCGGATTTTAAGAAGACACGCGTTTCCATGCTTCGCGCAGAAACCCTCGCTGCCCTTTTCGAGATCCTGGATACCCTTCCTGATCGTTATATTTTTCAGAAAAATCTGCTTTAAAGGATGTATTTGCTTGTTTTTGTAACATATTTATAACGATATGTTACAAAAGTGGATTCCCGGGGAGATAAAACGATCTATATTTGTCTCAGAGTTTTTTTCATAGTATTTTAGATCTAAGGTTAACAAGCCTTTGTAAAGAAGGAATCGTGAGATTGCTTCTTTGGAAAGCGAAAAATTCGTCTCATACAAGTGGGGCGAATTTTTGTTTTGTATCAAAGGGTGACTCCGGATTTGAAGATCGCCATTTCCCGGTAGCCGTTTTGCTCATTCTTCGTCAGGGAAACGCCGCTTGCCGTATCTATGACAAAGCGGATAAAGCGGTGGCATAAAGCCTCCATCGGCTCGCCCTCAAGCAGGCTGCCGGCATTGAAATCGATCCAACCGGGCTTACGGTCGGACAATCCCGTATGGGTGGCGATCTTCATCGTAGGGACGAACGTACCGAACGGCGTTCCGCGTCCGGTCGTAAACAATACGATATGGCATCCCGACGAGGCCAATGCGGTACTGGCCACCAGGTCGTTGCCCGGAGCGTTTAGCAGGTTCAATCCGCTTGTCTTTAGCCGGTCGCCATACATTAACACATCCCTGACGGCGGAAGTCCCTGATTTCTGCGTACACCCCAGCGATTTTTCTTCCAGCGTCGATATCCCTCCCGCCCTGTTGCCGGGCGAGGGGTTTTCGTATACCGGTTGGTTGTTTGCGATAAAATAGGCCTTAAAGCTGTTGATCAGGGAGACGGTCATGTCGAATACCTCGCGGGAGATGCAGCGGTTCATCAGCAACGTTTCCGCCCCGAACATTTCGGGCGTTTCGGTCAGGACGGTCGTCCCCTCCTGTGCGACGAGGAAATCGGAAAAAACGCCCAGCAGGGGGTTGGCGGTAATGCCGGAAAAGCCGTCCGATCCCCCGCATTTCAGGCCGACCTTTAGTTCGGACAGCGGGATGGCGGTACGTTTGTCCTTTGAGGCGACGGCATACAGCTCCCGCAGTATCCCCATACCGGTTTCCAACTCATCCTCTACCTCCTGGGTGACCATAAAGCGGATACGTTCCGTATCATAATCGCCCAGGAACTCCCTGAAAGCGTCCGGCTGGTTATTCTCGCAGCCCAACCCGACAACCAATACCGCCCCGGCATTGGGATGTGTCGCCATGTTACGCAGTATTTTCCGCGTATTTTCATGGTCGTCCCCCAGCTGGGAGCAGCCATAGTTGTGGGGGAAAGCGACAATGGCATCCATACCTATGCCTTTCGTTTCGGTGCGTAGCCGTTCGGCCAACTGTTGGACGATCCCATTCACACACCCTACCGTCGGTATGATCCACAGTTCGTTCCGTATCCCCGCCTCCCCGTTTTTCCGGCGGTATCCCTGAAAGGTGAGCGATTGTTTCCGGTGTAGAACGGGTTTCTGTCGTGGCTGGTAGGTATAGTCCAGCAGCCCCTCAAGGTTTGTCTTTATGTTGTGTTCGTTTACCCATGCGCCGCAAGGGATGGGTTGCCGGGCATGGCCGACCGGATAGCCGTATTTGATGATATGTTCGCCCGGGGCAAACGCTTTCAGCGCCATCTTGTGTCCGGCGGGTATCTCTTCCCGTACGGCGACCTCCCGCCCGTCGACCGGCAGCTTTTCACCTTTGGACAGGCGGTCGATCGCCACGATCACGTTGTCTTCGGGATGTATCCTGATATACCGCTTCATCTGACGATCTTCTTTATGGCGGCGAGCATCCCCCCGTCGCGGATCAGCTGGAGGAATGTCTCCAGTAAAGCGGTGAGGCCTGGGATGGTATTCAGGTTTTCTTCCCAGATAGATTCAGCGGCGAGCAAGCCCTCCGCGATAGTCTTCGGCTGGTTTGTCGCCCACAGGTCGCTGAGGAGTCGCAGGATTTCAGGCGCATCGTCGGGGATGATCTTTGTCCCGTCGTCCAGGCTGCCCCCTTTGTAATAGGTGGCGATGGCGGCCAACCCCATCACCAGCCCTTCGGGGAGTTTGCCTTTCAGCTGAAGGTAACGCTTCAATCCCGGCAGGCAGCGTGTCTTGTACTTCGGGAAGGCGTTCAGCATGATACTGGTGACCTGGTGATCGACAAACGGGTTTTTAAAACGCTCCAGCACTTCGCCGGCAAAGAGGAGCAGCTCCTCTTCCGGCAGTTGCAGTGTCGGCAGTAACTCGTCATACATCACCTGGCGGATATATTTCCCGACCACCTCATGCATACACGCATCCCGTACGATAGGGATACCGGAGAGGAAAGCGACGGGAGCGAGCGCCGTATGCGGGCCGTTCAGGAGCGTGACCTTACGTTCGTGATAGGGGCGTTCGTCAGGCACAAAGAGGACATTCAGTCCTGCCTTGCCTGCGGGAAATTCTTCGGCTACAGTCTGCGGCGCTTCAATGACCCACAGGTGGAAGACCTCCGCCTGGACGACCAACCGGTCTTCATAGCCCAGCTTTCCCTTTATCGCCTCGATATCTTTATGCGGGAAACCGGGAACGATACGGTCTACCAATGTGGCATATACCCCGCAGGCTTCTTCAAACCACGCCTTAAAGTCATCCCCCAGGTTCCAGCAGTCGATATACCGGCCTATCACCTCTTTTAGTTTGTGTCCGTTTAAAAAGATCAGTTCACAGGGAAAGATAATCAACCCTTTCGTCCGGTCTCCATCGAATGTCTTGAAGCGGTGGTAGAGCAATTGGGTCAGTTTCGCGGGATAGGAGGATGGCGGGGCGTCCGTCGGTTGGCAGGAGGGATCGAAAGCGATACCGGCCTCCGTCGTATTCGATATGACGAAACGCATCTCCGGCTGTTCGGCCAACCGGATAAATTCGGCATATTGGGTGTAGGGGTTCAACGCCCGGCTGATGACATCTATCGACGTCAGGCTGTTGACCGCTACGCCTTTCTCCAGCCCTTGCAGGTTGACGTGATAGCGGCAATGCTGTGCATTGAGCTGCTCGACCATGCCTTTTTCGATCGGCTGTACGACGACGACGCTGCCATTAAAACCGGTCGCTTCGTTCATATTCCATACAATCCAGTCCGCAAAGGCGCGAAGGAAATTCCCTTCTCCAAACTGGATGATGCGCTCGGGGTATTGTTTTACAAAAGGTATTTGTGTCATGGTATAATGGGGTTTATTAAAAACTGGCTTTCTCCGGTTCGGGATTCAGGTAGTTCATGATCTGTCCGCTTAATTGCAACAGGGATATCTCGCATAGTTTCGTAGCGTATTCGGCGATAGACTGACGCTCTTCCGCCCCGAGGAGGCTATTCTGCGCTTCACGAAGTTCAATACCGGAAAGTTCTTTCAGTTTGTACCGCTCGATGGCGATCTGGTAATATTCCTGTGCGGCTACGAGGTTTTCCTTTTCCAGCTTCCAGAGGTTCAGGTTGTTCTGGTAGGCCATC
>JAISRY010000201.1 GCA_031273385.1 Tannerellaceae bacterium
GACATGACGTTCTTGCTTGAGCTCGGTTATAATGACGGATACTATTTGATTTTCACACGATTATGATTCGTCGTCATTATAAGTGCCCAATAAACTGCGTTTATCAAAAAGGGAAATGACGGCGATTGCAATCCCGTTAGGGGGACCGAGCGGGAGAACGTCATGTCGACCGATCGCAGCGAGTGGAGACACCTCAGATCGAAAGGGCAGGCGGGTGCGATCGGAGATGTCTCCACTCGCTGCGCTCGGTCGACATGACGTTCTTGCTTGCGCTCGGTTATAATGACGGATACTATTTGTTTTTCACACGATTGTGATTCGTTGTCATTATAAACGGAGTGGATTTTTGAGGGTAAACTATGTTATTTGTTTTAATTTGATTACTTTTGTGTTAGATTGTAAGTAGCAATGCGGATTAATATTCAAATTATAAGATTATGACACATCATCAGTTAGATGCATTGGACGAGAAGATTTTAAAATTGATCGTAAGCAATGCCCGTATGCCTTTCCTTGAAGTAGCGAGGGAATGTAATGTTTCAGGCGCCGCTATCCACCAGCGTATTCAGAAATTGACAAACTTAGGCGTGATTAAAGGATCGGAATATATTATTGATAACACGAAAGTGGGATACGAAACGTGCGCTTACATCGGCCTGTTCCTCAAGTCGCCCGGGCAGTTCGGCGCGGTGACGAAAGCGCTCGAAGAGATACCGGAAGTGGTGGAATGTCATTACACCACCGGACAGTATGACCTGTTTATCAAGATATATGCCAAGAATAACCAGCACCTGCTCAATGTCATTCACAACAAACTCCAACCCCTTGGACTGGCGCGGACAGAGTCGTTGATCTCTTTTAAGGAGGCATTCAGGAAGCAGATCCCGATAGACTTTGAAGAGGAGGAATAAACCTACCTTATGCTGTTGATCAGCTCGATCAGCCGGTTCCCCAGCCCGGTCGCCTCCTCCATCGTCTGCGCTTCGGAATAGATGCGGATAATGGGCTCGGTATTGCTTTTGCGAAGATGCACCCATTTGTCGGGGAGGTCGATCTTTATGCCGTCGATGTCCGTGATGTCGTATGCGGCGAACCGCTCCTTTACCTTTTCGAGGATGATGTCGACGGGCGTATCGGGCGTAAGCTCTACCTTTTGTTTTGCGATGAAATAGGGAGGGTAGGTGGCGCGGAGTTCGCTGGCTTTCATCTTCTTCTTCGCCAGGAAAGTCAGGAAAAGTGCGATACCGACCAATGCGTCGCGTCCGTAATGGGCTGCCGGATAGATGACGCCGCCGTTCCCCTCGCCGCCGATGACGGCGTTTGTCTCTTTCATTTTAGCTACCACGTTGACTTCGCCCACCGCCGCCGCATCATACCGTCCGCCATGGAGGTGGGTGATATCGCGCAGGGCGCGGCTTGAACTTAAATTGCTGACCGTATTCCCGGGCGTATGGCTTAGTACGTAGTCGCTGACGGCGACCAGCGTATATTCTTCGCCGAACATCTCTCCGTTTTCGCATACGATAGCCAGGCGGTCTACGTCGGGATCGACCACGAAACCGACGTCGGCTTTGGCCTGCGTCATCAGGCGGGATATCTCCGTCAGGTGTTCGGGCAGAGGCTCCGGGTTATGGGAAAAGTTCCCATGCGCCGCACAGTGGAGTTTGAAGATCTCTTTGACGCCCAAGGCACACAGCAGGCCGGGCAGCACAAGGCCGCCTACGGAGTTGACCGCATCAATGGCTATCCGGAAATCCGCCGCCCTGATCGCTTCCGTATCGACAAGCTCCAGGCGGAGGATGCTCTCGATGTGTTTTTGTGTGTATGTATTATCCTCGGTGACCTGCCCCAGATGGTCGACATCCGCAAATACAAACGCTTCCGAAGCGGCCAGGTCCAGCACCTGCCGCCCCTCTTCGGCATTGAGGAACTCCCCGCGTTCGTTCAGCAGTTTCAGGGCGTTCCATTGCTTCGGGTTATGGCTTGCCGTGAGGATGATGCCTCCGCAGGCCTGTTCTTCGGCTACGGCGTATTCGGTGGTCGGTGTGGTCGCCATGTCGATATCGACCACATCGAAGCCCATTCCGGTCAGCGTACCCAGGACGATGTGTTTGACCATCGGCCCGGATATGCGTGCATCCCGTCCTACGACGATTTTGTTTGAAGTTGCTTTCGAGTTTTTTCTGATGAATGTAGCGTAGGCGGCTACAAATTTAACGATGGCCAACGGATTCAGTCCGTCGTCGGGATATCCGCCGATTGTTCCGCGTATACCCGAAATGGATTTGATGAGCGTCATGCGTATAATTATTTTTCAAAGATATATCTTACCCGGCTATAATATAATGGTATACCATACTGGCTGTGGTATTCGGAACCCATGGCAAAGGGGACGATCAGTTTCACCCATGCGCTGTCGCCGACATATTCCAACCCCGAGGCAAGCCCTTGATTGTAATAATAAGTACCGAAAGAGCTACCGGAGGTCAATCCTATCCCGTACTTGAATTCGATCGGATATGTCCCATTACTGAAGTTTTCTTGGGGAATGGTATCGTCTAAAAGCTCTTTCACGCTAAAACGGCACAAAATGGTGGTATTTACCGTCGCGCGTTTCCCGTTACCGGAGTCTATTACATTAATATATAAGCCGCTTTTCAGTTTGACAAACTGGTTTTCCTTAAACACGCCGTTCTCCGGGTAACTGCTCAATACCTCAAAGCCGTTTTCGTCGATCAACCTGCTGATCGCCCTTTTTTCCTCTTTCAACATCTCCGTGTACGATTTATTGCTGTCACAGGATAAAACAAACAATACGGCGAACAGTATCAACACTATATTACATCCTTTTTTCATCTGTTATTCTTTTATTAATTGTTTATTTGATTCTTTAAAATTGGTCGGATTAAAATCGTTAAGCCCCTTTTCGAAAGCGGCGACGGCGTCGTCGAGGGAGCCGTAAAACTCTCCTCCCGACGCATTCTTATGCCCGCCGCCGTTAAAGTAGGCGGAGGCGAACTCATTCGTCGGGAAGTTGCCTGTCGACCGGAAAGAGATTTTTATATAGTCCTTGTCTTCCCGGATAAAGACGGTAAACGATATGCCTTTGATCGTCAACGGAAGATTCACAAACCCCTCCGTATCGCCCGTCACATATTGGAAGCGCTTCAGGTCTTCCCGCGAAAGCGTGATCAGCGCCGTATGTTTATCGGGGTAGACTTTCATCCTTTCATACAGCGTGTACCCCATCATACGGAGGCGCGACTCGGAGTAGACCTGGTTGACCTGCTGGTAGATCAGGTCTTTGTCGATCCCTTTCTTGATCAGTTCGCTGATGATGGTGTATATTTCCGGTTTGTTGGAGTTGTAGGTAAATGAGCCGGTATCGGTCATCATGCCGGTATAGATACAGGTTGCGGCATCCTTATTGATCATGTCGAACAACCCCATACGGCAGATGAAACGGAATACGATTTCGCTGGTCGACGATATCTGGGGGTAGGAGATGACCACTTTGCAAAAGTCCGCCGGATTGAGGTGGTGGTCGATCATGACTTTCCGTCCGGCAGAGGCTACGACGGCGGGCGCCAGCTTCTCCATGCGCTTGGGTTCGTTGAAATCCAGGCAGAAGATCACATCGGCTTTGCTGATCAATTGTCCGGCAAAGTCGGGGTATTTGTCATAAATAATGATGTCTTTCACCCCCGGCATCCACTTGTAAAAAGAGGGGAAATCATTGGGTACGACCACCGAAACGGCGTCTTTCCCATAGTTGTTCAGGAAATGATACAATCCCAAAGATGAGCCGATAGCGTCGCCATCGGGAGTAACGTGAGTTACAATAACAAACGTCTCGCCTTTTTCTACGTAATTCTTAGCCCTCTGGATTTGCTCCTCTTGAATGATCTTTGTAATCATATCGCATTTATGTTTTCGTGCGTCAAAGGTACTACTTTTTTAGATTTATTCCAGCAAATAGGAAACAAACAAAATAGCCAGCAAAAGAGAAACCGACCCAACCAGCCACCGGCGGCGCCCGTACCTGATGTACAGGAGCAGGAAACCCAGCGATCCGTACCCCGCCAACAGCGTGGTGAAGCTGATCCTGAATGTAACGGCGGCGCCCGGCAGGCGGCTGAATTGATCGACAAACCACACCATGCAGTGGGTGAGCCTCTCTATGCCGTATTGCAGGTACGCCATGCCGTACAGCCCCTCCGGCAGGAGGGCCCACAGCAGGGTGAGGGGAATCAAGAGGGTGGCCAGCAGGGTGAGGGGGAGGTTCGTCAACAGGAAGAGGGTAGAGGCCTGTCCGAAATAGTAGAGGCACAGCAGCGCCACCCCTGTCTGGGCGGACAGGGTGACGGTCAGCCATTTCCAGGGAGTGGCCAGCAGAGGGTTTTTCACTTCGATGAGCTGTTCGATGCGCGGTTGCAGGAACAGGATAAAAGCGACGGCGATATAACTCAGCTGAAAGCCAATGTCAAACAGGTAAAAAGGGTCGTATACCAGCATACCGAAAGCCGATGCCGCCAGCGTATTATACCCGTCGACCATCTGCCTCAGTTGCCTCCCCGTAAGGTAAAGCGACAGCATGATGGCCGCACGGACGGCGGATGGGGCTAAGCCTGTAATGATGGTAAATGTCCACAGCAGTACGATCATGGAGAGGTACCTGATCCATCTGCCCACCGCCGTCCCGGAAAGGAAAGAGAGTGCGAAAGAGAGGAATCCGCACACAATGGCGACATGAAAACCGCTTATGGCCAGCAGATGTGCGACGCCGGTCAGGGAGAACCGCCGCTTTATTTCGCGTGGCATCCGCTCTTTTCCGCCCAATGTGATGGTGGCCAATACCGCCCGTTCCTCTTCCGTCAACGTGAGCCGGCCGAGCGGCTTTAGCAGCTGTCGTTGCCGGTCGGCAGCCCATTCCCGTATCCGGCCTGAAGAGGCGGGCGGGGGTCTGTTCTCATGATAGGCCGTCATCTGTATGGAGAGGAACAACATCAGGCAGGAAAAGATCGCCCCCCATAGCCAGCGCAGGCTGTAACCGAGGTCGTCCTGTCGTTTCCCGGACAGGAATTGCGGCAGGAAAAAGAGGATGACCGAGACGGGCAGCAACCCGAAAGAGAGGAAGCGGACACCGCAGAGCGTTTGCAGGATAATCCCGGCGATCCACAGGATAAGCGGACGTACAAAAGGGCGCTTCCGTATCGTTTTGATCATAGCAAGGCGGTTTCCGAGTGGGTTTACAATGCTTTTAACTCTTTTATGGTTTGCATGGGGTGGGGGGATTTGAAGATAAAGTCTCCGGCGACCAGGATGTCCGCTCCGGCGGTAAGCAGCCGTTTGCCGGTCTCCATATTGACTCCCCCGTCTACTTCGATCAGTGTAGGTAAACCCTTACGGGTAATCATATCTTTCAGCCGGGCGGTTTTCTCTACCGAATGTTCGATAAACCGCTGTCCCCCGAATCCGGGGTTGACCGACATCAGCAACACCATATCCACATCCTGGATGATATCTTCCAGCAGGCGGATCGGCGTGTGGGGGTTGAGCGTCACCCACGCTTTCATCCCCGTTTCCTTTATCGCCGCGACTGTCCGGTGCAAATGCGTACATGCTTCGTAATGCACCGTCATCATATAGGCGCCGGATTCGGCTACCCTGTCAATAAACTTCTGGGGCTCCACGATCATCAGGTGTACATCCATCGGCTTCTTCAGGACAGGCGCGACGGCATGGAGTACCGGAAAGCCGAAAGAGATATTGGGTACAAATACGCCGTCCATCACATCCATGTGCAACCAGTCGGCATCGCTGTCATTCACCATCTCCACCGCCTGCCGGAGATGCATAAAATCGGCAGCTAACAGGGAGGGCGCTATCTTATGTTTCATCACGCTTGGGGCTTTGTTCAGTTGATCACGAATCCGCAGAGCTTTTGTCGTATCAGCGGTTCCGCGTGATAAACCCGGGCAAACTGCGAAAGAAAATCAAGCGTCTGTTTACGCGGGGCTTTCCTCTCCCCGTTCCCATTCTTCCCTGTATGTTTAAATCTGTCCATGCATTGTGTAGAAAACTTCTTCATAGGCTGCTTCTTAATTTATTTACTAATAGAACGCAGCCCTGTGTCCGTTTATTGCATGGAGGGGAGAATATTTTTTATTTAAGCGACAATTCCATTTGATTTTCGGCGGCCATCCGGCGCATGTTCAGGATGGCATAACGCATCCGGCCAAGCGCGGTATTGATGCTGACTCCGGTGAGGTCGGCAATTTCCTTGAAACTTAAATCCTGGTAGTAGCGCATCTTCAATACTTCGCGTTGGTTTTCGGGAAGATGCTGCACCAGCTTTTTCACGTCGGAGAGTACCTGGCGGCGCACCAGGTGGTCTTCGATCGTTTCGTCGCAAAGTTTGATATTGTTAAACAGATCCATCTCGGCATCGTCGTTGGATACCGTGTTCTCGTTGCGCTCCTGACGGAAATAATCAATAATCAGGTTGTGGGCGATACGTGTAATCCAGGCCTTAAACTTGCCGTTTTCCGTATACCGTCCCTGTTTGATCGTCATGATGGCCTTAACGAACGTCTCCTGAAAGATGTCTTCCGTCAGGTCGTTGTTGCGAACGATAAAGTAAATGTAGGAGTGGATACTGTTTTTGTACCGATTTAATAAAACGTCAAAAGCCGTATTTTCACCTTTAGCATAAAGAACGACCAACTCCTCGTCGGTCATTGATTTTAATGTGTTCATTACTGTCTGTTTTTGAGATTCTTCGAGTAATGGTATACTATAGGCAAATCGTTTTAATGGTGATACATTCTATTATTTAGAAAGCAAAATAAAGAAAAGATTCTTGAATAAACAACTATTCAACCCGTTTTTATGAAAAAATGTCCCCTGCGTACCGTTTTTTGTACAAACAGGGGACTTTTACAGGACGAAACCGCCGGATTTCAGAACTTAAACCCAAGCGTGAACGCTATGCGCGCCGTTTTTGTTTTCAACGCGGCGGGCGTAGAATCGATGATTGTCGCTCCGTTGTCGTCAAATGTCCTTGAAAAAGCGTAGGCCTCCTCTTTATGCGTACGAAGCACGTAAGCCAGGTCGGCATAGCAGTTGGGCGTAAACCGGTAGCCCAAACCGAGGGAATAGGAGCTCACCCCTTTATCTATGGTATAGTGGGGGATCGTTCCGGCTGTCAGCACCTCCGTCGCGCCATTCATCAGATTGGCTTTTATCGGGCTGGTTTGCCATGCCGCGCCGGCGCGTACGGCAAGCTGCGGCGTGACCTTGACTTCGGCGCCCACTTTCAGGTTCTGGGACGTTCCGAAGTCCTCCTTTATAAAGTCATTATCGGCAAATCCCCTGTCTTCACGGTCGGATAGGTACATGTTTTTGTAATTGATCAGCTCATAATCCACGCTCAACAGGGCGCCTTGCCCAAAGATACAGGCCGCGCTGAATATCCATTTGTCCGATGTCCGCAGCTTGTAATCATAGAAAGCGTATTCAGGCGTCGCCCCCCATTTCTTGGCATCATCTCCCGGATAGAAAGAATTATAGGTTTCGGCATAGCCGTTAAAATAATCGGTCATCTTATACCACGTCGGCGAGTTGTAGGCTACGCCCACCCGGAGAAAATCCACAGGGCGGATGATCGTCCCGACATTCACCGAATACCCTGTCCCTTCGGTAGACAACCCATTGTCGAGGAGCAGATAATCATCATCGGTGTTCCCAAACCCCTCCTCATAATAATTGGACGAGAGCTTGTAGTTGATGTCCGTGACGGAGAGGGTGGCGCCCAAAAATACCCGGTCGGAAATGTTGGTGGAAAACGAGAAGTTGTATTGGTCGATCGCCCCCTTTTCCCTCATCTCCAAAGAGGTGTTGTCCGGGTTGAAATTATACCAGGTATTTCCTCTCCATTCCCCAAATTCCGAATGGTACCTCGAATTGGAGTTCGGGAAATTGGTGTATAATCCGCCATCCATACCTAAAATCGGTAACCAGGGCAGGCTGGCATTGTCATAAGCCTCATAATCGTCCGTGGATATCAGATCGTTGGCATTCAGTCCGCGCATTTGTGCAATATCGGCCATATAGTCGCCCATGGAATAGGTCTGTTGCCCCGACATCCTGAATGTACGGTTAAACGTCTTCAGGCGGTTATAGGCCACGCCGATGTTCCACCCTTTTATCCCGTTGTCGCCTCCCGTAGGGAAATAGGCGACATAAGCGATATTGTCGAAATTGAATTTAGTCCTGCTTGCATCATACTTTGAGCCGTTCCAGTTTGTGTTGGTATTAATCATGTTCAAACTCAACGTGGTGACTACTTCCGAACTGCGGTATATGGACAAGCCGGCAGGATTGGCCGTCATCACCGTGACGTCCCCGCCTAATGCCCCGAATGCTCCCCCCATGCCCAAGTACCTTGCCGTACCGCTCAAACCGGATTCCGACAGTTTATAGGCGTCCATCTCACCTTGTGCATATACCATAGAATGACCCACGAGTAATGCCGAAACAAATAAATACGTTATCTTTCTCATTGTTCTAAGTTTAACTAAAATATGATTTCATTTCCACTGTGGCGTTATCTGCGTCCTCCGCGTGAACCGCCACCACCTCCGCCACTGCTGCCGCTACTGCTTGAACGGCTGCTGCCGCTGCTGCTCGCCGGTGCGGAATAGGAGCTTGAACTCCTGGTACTGCTCGACGGGGCGGAATAGGAACTCGAACTCCGGTTGCTGCTGCTGCTTGAACGGCTGCTACTGCTCTCGCTCCTTGAAACGGTCGCCTGGCGGGTGGACGAAGTGCTTGAACTTCTGTTTGTCGTCGCTTCGCTCCTGCGGGTCGTCGTGCGCGGCGTGCTTGCCGAACTCTCCTGGCGCGTTGAAGCGCCGGAACGGACGCTACCGCTACTGCTGCTCCTGTTGGAGCTATTGCTGCTGCGTACCGAGTTGGTAGACGAGTTGGCCGACGACGAGCGGTTGGTTGCCGAACGGTTGGCCGCCGATGAACGGTTGGCCGCCGACGAGCGGTTGGCCGCCGATGAACGGTCTGCCGACGATGAGCGGTTGCTGCTGCTGCTTCTCAAGGAAGAGCTTCGTCCGCCGTTGCTGCCGGATCTGTTGGCCGTACTGCTTCGGAGGCTGCTTGCAGAAGAACTCCTGTACGTCGTTCCGCGTCCTCCTCTGTTCGCAAGGCTGCTGCGCCCGTGTGAGCTGTAATAGGATGGTGTATAATAATGATGGTGGTGATGTCCGTAATAGCCGCCGCCATAATAGCCTCCGTAGTATCCGCCATAATAGCCGCCATAGTAGCCTCCCCAGCTCCAGTAGGGGTCATACCAGGGGTTGTAATACCACGAATGGTATCTGCCCCATCCCCACGACGGGCCATACCAGGATGAATAATACCAGGGGTTATAGTACCAGGGGTCGTACCAGCCGCCATATCCGCCCCAACTGTTTCCCATGTTGATATTGAAATTCACATGGGCGCCTCCGTCGGAGTAATCGGTGTCATAATCGTAGGCATAATAGCCGTCGCTCAGGTAAAGGTCTACCTGATCCGCCCCGGCGATGGTGATCTTGCTGGGCGAATGATAACGGATAATCCGTTCGGTATATTCCGTATCCGACGTCCGTTCCGTCTTCTTAGACACTTTATCGTCGTCATCCGCTGCGGAATAATCCACATCGGCATCATACGGTTCGACCATTTCAACGCCCGTATACCGGCGGTTGTATTCGTCGACGTTACGGTCTTCGCTCTTTGCCGGCGCCTCTTCACCTTTTGAAGCATAAGCGACGGTCTCTTTTGACGATATAGCGGGTTTCTCTTCGGCTTTTTCTTTTTTCTTATTTTTGCCGGAAGAGAAATAAACATCATCAAAGAATTCTTCCTGGGCGGTCAAACTAAACGCCATCAGAAGCATCACGAGCAGGGATGTGCATTTTACAGGTTTCATATTCGTTTCTCCTCTCCTTTATGTAAATAATACTTCATTTAATTTTTCTATTAGACAAACTCACCCTGCCAAGGGTTTAACCCCCCGCGCAGTAGTTTGTTCTATTTTCTACACAAATATAAGGAAAGTAGGGGAACTTCCCCCTATTTACAGAATCTTTAACAAAGATAATGTACTGTTACTTCCTTTTTGAAGAATGAGCCATTACAGCACGGCGGACAGTTTGCGGATGTTTGCAAGCCGGTCGGCAAAGGATTTGTCCCTTTTGGCGGTCTGCATGTGGTAGCGTGTTTGCATTTTTATCCACAATTCGGCATCAATCCCTAATGCAGCTTCAACGAGCATCGCAAATTGGACATTTACGGGACGCTTACAGTTCAGAATTTCATTAAGCACGGTGTATTGTATGCCGATTTGCGCGGCAAATTTCCTTTGTGATATGCCGCGGTACTCAATTTCTTCTTTCAACACTTCGCCCGGATGGGTCGGCTCATCCGGTTCAATATTGTTTGCGATCATGTCAGGGGCAACGCCCGGTATGGTAATCATATCTACTTTTATTTATAATGGTTAGATAATTCTAAGATATTACACACAGTAATCAGCGGTTCAACGCCGTTGTCTTTTACCGTAAATTCAATACGGTATTTCTTGTTTGCCCTTATGGAAGAAATACCTTTTTTGTCACCCTCCAATACCTTGTAATTTAGAGAATGGATGGTGTACAACACTTCAATATCTTTCGCGCCAAGTAATGTATCAATGCAATGCCGGTATTTTCTGACAATTTCAGGCTGAAAGCGATGTTTTTTGTCCGCCGTTTTGCCTGTTTTATACAAGTCGCGCAAGTAATCCTCTGCAAAAGTAACTTCCATTTCGTATTGTTTGATGTGGCAAAGATAAGCATATTTCTTTGCATTCGCAAAAAAGCGAACTTATTTGGGGGGAGGAGAAATATAAGGAATTTATCCCTGTCGTTCTGTTTTTTTGCCTACTTTTAGGCTTCATTCAATTTATAGGTTATGAAAACATTCTTTTTTGTCGCACTTACTGTACTGTTACTTCTTCTCTGCGAGGGGAATACAAACGATGGCGGGGATAGAACGTATACGAATCCGGTCATTGAACTCAGCCTGCCCGACCCGACGATCATAAAGGCCGGCGATGGTTATTTCTATTTGTATGCGACGGAGGATATTGCGTATACGCCTATTTTCCAGTCCAAAGACCTGATGAACTGGAAACAGGTGGGCGCCGCTTTTACGGAAGAGACCCGTCCGTCGTGGGAACCGAAGGGTGGCGTTTGGGCGCCCGACATCAACTACATCAACGGGCAATATGTGCTGTATTACTCCATGTCGGTCTGGGGAGGTGTCGAAACGTGCGGCATCGGCGTTGCCGTATCCGGTAGTCCGGAGGGGCCGTTCACCGACCTGGGGCCGCTGTTCCGGAGCAATACCATCGGGGTAACGAACTCCATCGACCAGTTTTATATCGAAGACCAGGGAAAGAAACACCTGGTTTGGGGAAGCTTCAATGGTATCTATTGTATTGAATTGGAGGAGGATGGACTGGCGATCAAGCCGGATGTGGAAAAGGTGCGAATTGCCGGTACGGCTACCGAAGGGTCATACATACACAAACGGGGCGGATATTATTACCTGTTCGGCTCGACGGGAACCTGTTGCGAGGGAGCCAAAAGCACCTATACGACGGTTGTAGGCCGTTCGGAAAACCTCTTTGGCCCTTATGTAGACAAAAAGGGGGAATCCATGATGGAGAACCATTACGAAATCCTGATCCAAGGGAATACCCGTTTCGCCGGAACAGGCCATAACGCCGAAATTGTTTCGGACGACGAGGGAAACGACTGGATCTTCTACCACGCCTACCTGCGCGACCACCCCAAAAAAGGCCGCGTCCTGCTCATGGACAGAATACACTGGGAAAACGACTGGCCCAAAGTCCTCAACCAAACCCCATCCTCCAAAGCCAAAGCCCCAACGTTTCATTAGTTGAGAATTGAGAGTTGAGAGTTGAGAGTGAACAGCCATATCATTGCGAGTACCCAATAAACTGCGTTTATCAAAAAAGGGGAAATGACGGCGATAGCAATCCCGTTAGGGGGACCGAGCGGGAGAACGTCATGTCGACCGAGCGCAGCGAGTGGAGACACCTCAGATCGCACCCGCCTGCCCTTTCGATCTGAGGTGTCTCCACTCGCTGCGCTCGGTCGACATGACGTTATAATGACGACGAATGTCAACCCACCTGTAGAGACGTTGCCCCAACAATCACACCCGACAACTTTTTGTGTGAACAAAGGGAGGTTTCGCCTTTTTATGGTGGAGTATACGCCAGAACATTACACATAAGACCCTTAAGATTCTTAAGATCCTTAAGTCTCTTAAGATTCTTAAGCCTCTTTCGAGAGAGTATGCATACTCTTTCGGAAAAGGATGCACCCTCTTTCGGAAAAGGGTGCACCCTTTATTCATGATCACCTGTATAGCGGGCCGTAGGCGGCGCAGGCGCGGTAGTCGGAGCCTTCGGCGTCGGAGCCGAAAGCGTTCCATGCCGATGGGCGGAAGATCTGCGTCTCGTCTACGTTGTGCATGCAGACGGGGATAGAGAGGATGGAGGCCAGCGAGATCAGGTCGGCGCCGATATGGCCGTAGCTGATCGCCCCATGGTTCGCCCCCCAGCAGTTCATGACGGAATAGACGTCCTTGAAGTTTCCTTTACCGGTGAGGCGGGGAACGAAGAATGTGGATGGCCATGTCTTGTCTGTCCGTTTGTTGATGATATCGAACACGTGGGGAGGGAACGTATCCGTCCAGCCCTCGGCGATCTGCAAGACCGGGCCGAGCCCTTTCACTACGTTGAGGCGGCTCATGGTGACCGGCATACCCGCTCTGGTCAGGAAGTGCGACGAATAGCCGCCGCCGCGGAAATACTCCAGCGAGGCGGGGTACCACGTCGTGGCTTTCAGCATCTTGTCTACCTCTTCCTCCTGTATCTCCCAGAACGGTTTGATCACCGGCTGGCCATCTCTGCTCTGCTGCCCTGTCCCGTCCAACGTACATGCGCCGGAATTGATCAGGTGGATGGCGCCATTAGCCAGTAAGCCCTCCGGCTTCCATCCGCTGACCCGTTCGATCGCTTCGGCGCTCCAGTAGGTACGGACGTCGGCGAAGAGTTGGGAGGTATTGGTCAGCAGTTTGCCGAAGAGCATGGCAAGGCCGTTCAGGTGGTCGTTTTCGGTAGCGACGACAAACGGTTCGCGCCGTCCGTTCCAGTCGAAAGAGGAGTTGAGTATCGCCTCCGAGAAGTCGCCGTTCGGCAGATGGTCCGTCCACTGCCGCTGTCCCTGAAAACCGCCGGCAATGGCGTTATGCCCCATCGCCTCTTCGTCGTAGCCGATCGCTTTCAGCTTCCCGTTGCCGGTCATCAGGTCCCGTATAATGAGGGTCATCTTGACGACAAATTCCCAGTCACGGTCTTTCACTTCGCGCGACTTTTTGTAGGTGTCGGAATTGAAGTCCGTTCCCTCGTTGGGGATGCAATGTTGTTTTGTCCATGCCAGGGCTTTTTCGTATTCCTCCTTGTCGTAGATACCGAGGTTGATCCGGCGTACCAGTTCGACGCTGTCGACATATTCGGTACGCATACCCAGGTAGTCCTGCAACAGGTCGGCATTCACGATAGAGCCGGCAATCCCCATCGAAACGGAGCCGATAGAGAGATAGGATTTGCCGCGCATCAAGGCCACAGCCAGGCCGGCTTTGGCAAAGCGAAGCAGTTTCTCTTTCACATCTTCCGGTATCGTGGGATCCGTCACATCCTGCACATCCCTGCCGTAAATGCCAAAGGCCGGCAGCCCTTTCTGGTTATGGGCAGCCAAGGCCGCCGCCAGGTAGACCGCTCCCGGTCGCTCCGTCCCGTTGAATCCCCAGATCGCTTTGGGGATCAGCGGGTTCATGTCGATCGTCTCCGAACCGTAACACCAGCAAGGCGTCAGGGAAAGGGATAGGCCGACACCCTCTTTTTCAAACTTTTCGGCACAATTAGCCGCCTCTTTCACGCCACCGATACAGGTATCGGCAATGACACATTCGACGGGCGAACCGTCGGGATATTGAATATTCTCAGCATAAAACTGGGCTATCCTTTTGGCCAATCCCATCGTCATATCTTCCAACGACTCGCGCACACCGCGTCTTCGCCCGTCAATGATTGGACGAAT
Source organism: Tannerellaceae bacterium (assembly GCA_031273385.1). Taxonomy (GTDB): domain Bacteria; phylum Bacteroidota; class Bacteroidia; order Bacteroidales; family Tannerellaceae; genus DFXE01. The sequence goes on from JAISRY010000201.1 coordinate 14,235, forward strand.
ACCGATTTTAGGGAATACACTCTTCATGATTATACGTTTTAACTATTTATGTATATTAAGAATCAAAATACCTGTTTAATCTCTTGTATGGAAACGCCCAGCAGGGCTTCCGTCACCTCCGACAGCGCATCCTCCCCGCCGGTAAAGTGGAACACATGGTGGCTGTGCGCCAACGATTCGCCCGGGGAAAGGAACGCAGCGGGCGAGGCGCTTTCCAACTCCAGGAACGGCCCCATGATGCTGCCGTCTTCCAACGGCCCGTCGTTATAGGCGTTCAGCGCATCGCCCACCAGCGGGTCTTTCTCCGGGTTCCATTCCTGGTTCAGGTAGATGCCCTCCCGGTCTTTATCGAACGTGATAATGGTCAACTGCCCGGAATCGGGATCGTAGTTGCCGGCAATGGCTGTCGTCCGTCCGGCGCTCATCCCGATCTTGCTGCGGAAATGGCCGTCGGTTTTCAGGTAAGCCACGCTGCCCACCGTCTTAAAGCGGTCGGCGGGGATCTCCCCGAAGTAATCGGTAGTCGCCACAACGCCCGCCGCCTTTTCGTCGAAAGGCACGACCGTTACCGCGCGGGGAGCGGTATTGAACATATCCAGTATCCAGATACAGACCGTTCCTGTCTCTTCTGTCCAGGCAAAATCGCCGGCGTTCGTGACGCTATTCTCCGTAGCGTAGGCCACCAGCTTTACCCCTCCGGCGGGGGCGATGCCCAGCCTCTCCTTTATCTCCGACGCTTCGAGCAGCCTTACTTTCCGGCTCAGCTTGACCTGCAGGCGGTTTCCAAGGTAATTGGATACCTGCATCTCTTTCTCCAAAGCCACCTCGCGGCGATCCGAAAAGAGCACCGTCCAAGGCTCGATATCCAACGGCTTCGGGGTATGCCAGTTGTCGAAAACCTGCGCCGCCCCAGGCTCGAAGAAGACCGAATAACGCCCTCCCTCGGGGCCTAACCACAGGCGGTTCTCCCCGCCGTAGGCATTGATGTGTTCGTTGAGCTCTTCCGCCTCCAGCGCCGTATAATTCAGGTATCCCAGGCTTTTACCGCCCAATCCCCCGGAGGTGGAGGTGAATACTTTCCCCTGATAGCGGGGCGAAACGATGACCTGCGCCTCGCCGTCGCCGCTCGTCAGCGTGACCAAGCTGTCTTTCTGTGAGAGGAAGTGCAAGTCATACCCAAATGTACCTTTTTTATAAGATTCCATATTGTCTGTTGTTGTTTTGTTGTGGCGGCACGCCGGTAACGCCGTAAGCAGGATAGCCGCCAATAGATAAATATTCCGTTTCATAACACCTACCATTTAGGGATTTCCAGCTCGTCTTTCGATGGCAGCGCAGGGAAGCGGGCATGAGGCTCGGCCTGATACCAGAACGTGGTGGAGGAGATGTCCGACTTCTGGTTGAGGTACCTGCCGTCGTGACGCCATCCCAAATCCTGTATCGTCACTTTCAGCTCCCTGTCAAAACGCACCGGATCCAACACATGCCAGCGATACAGCCCGAAAGCCGTCACGGCACGGTACAGCCCATCCGGGCGGATCACCTGGTGCATCCCCGAATAGGGCGTCGTAAATTCCTGGTACTGGTGTGTCTTCTGGTTCTCGAAATTATACGAACCGCAGAAATAATCCTCCGTTCCCGTACCGCAAATGGTCGGGTACTCCTTGTCGCCATCCATGTAGAATTTGATCTCTCCCTCGCCCCACCAGGCATTATCGTTCACCCGCCAGGCCAGGTAGGTACCGACATATTGTCCCTTGCCCTTGATGCCGTCCACCAGGGTATGCAACGACCCCTCGGTCGGGTTCGAGCGGCGGAACTGGGCATGGAAATAGCCCTCGTCTTCCGGCACGCCGGTCAGCGTATAGTTGATCTGGTAATAGAGGCGCATCTCATCCCGTCCGTTGATATTCTCCATCGTTATCCGCGCTTTCTTCCTGAAAGGCATTTTCCAATAGCAGTTGAACGCACTCCCCGGATTGACGCACACGGCGAGGGAAGACAACTGGGCATATTCGTTATAGGCGCTGGCGAAGAAGTCGCCGACAGGACATTCGACCGACGGCTCTTTCTCGTCATCCCAATACATGCGGAGGATCGAGAAACGCCAGTTCCCCGTAGGCGTCATCCATATCTGCTGTATCGCGCCCGGCCCGTCGATCTCGGCGATGGTGATCGTCTCGCCCGGCTTGATGATGATAAAGGGGTTGACTTTCCAGCCTTTCCCCAAGTCCCTTGCCGCTCCATGCGAGTTGGCGCGGTTGACGGCGTCTTTGTCTTTCACGGGGTCGGCCATGCCCCCTTTGCCCGGCTCGCCGGTGTAGTTCTCCGGACTGATCGAGCGCGTCTTTGCATCGGAGAGCCTCGACAGGCTCCCCATATTCATATCCAGGCCGTTAAAGGGATAATGCTGCGCATTCCCCCAACAAGCCATCAGTAAAAAAACGGTGAATAAAACAGTTGACTTTTTCATTTTTTCTCTATTTTTTCTATATAAAAGCCATAGAACAAGACGACGAGAAAACAGCAAAGCGGCACGACGTAGGAATAGTTGATCGACCCCATGCTGTCCGATATGCCCCCCTGTGCGGCGGTAATGATGGCGCCGCCCAGGATGGCCATAATATGCCCCGATCCCCCGATCTTCGTATCTTCGCCCAACCCGGTAATCGTGATCCCATAAATGGTCGGGAACATCAAAGACATGAAAAAGGAGATCATCATCAGGCATACGACCCCCGCATAGCCATGCAAAACGATCGTCAGCCCGCAACACACGGCAGCCATGGCAGCCGCAAAAAGCAGCAGTTTACCCGGACTGTAATACTTCATCAACCCCGTAAAGATAAACCGCGCGCTGACGAACAAAACCAACGAGATGATATACACCGTAGAGGCGCCCTCTTCGTCAATCGACAACTCCCTCATGGCATACCGGATAATGAACGACCATACGCTGATCTGCGCCCCCACGTAAAAGAACTGGGTGATGATGCCGTATAGGTATTTCTTGTTGGCGAAGAGGCGTTTGCACGTCGGGACGAGGTTCAGCGAGGCGCCGCCGTCCGACGCTTTCGGCATTTTGGTAAAGATAATGAGAATCAGAATGATGATCAGGATAACGGCAACCCCGACATACGGCCCCATCACCGCGTTCAGCTCGGCGGACTGTATCCCGTTCAGCTCTTCGGCAGTCATCTCGGCACGCTGCGCCGCCGAATAGGAGGCCAGCCCGGAGAGGATGAAAAACTTACTGAGGATCACGCCCGTGATCGAACCGATCGGGTTGAACGACTGGGCGAGGTTCAGCCGGCGGGTCGCCGTCTCCTCCGGCCCCATCAGGATAATATAGGGATTGGCCGTCGTTTCGAGTACCGACAAACCACCCGCCAGGATATAAAGCGAGGCCAGGAAATGGCCGTAAACCATGGTTTGACTGCACGGATAAAACAACAACGCACCGGTGATAAACATCGCCAACCCGATCACGATCCCCGTCTTATAGGTCGTCTTCTTGATGATAATAGCCGCCGGCAGCGCCAGGCAGAAATAGGCGCCGTAAAAGGCCATTTGAATCCACGACGTCTGGAAGTCCGTCATACTCATGATCTTCTTGAAAGCGGCCAGCAGGGTGTCCGTCATATTATTAGCCAGACCCCATGCGAAAAACAGCGAGGTAATTAAAATGAAAGGCAAAAGATAGGCTTTAGGAACTAAAGCGTTTCCCCCTTTCGATGAATGAAAGATTGATCCCATAATATTATGTTTTAAGTATACCTATGTGGCTACAGAGGTACAAACATACTATAAGTACAGCGTTTTAACCTTCTCCCCGCTAAATGTTATAGAACATGGTTGTAAGATTTAACGTTTGTTAGAACGTAATGTCCACGCCACCCATAACAATGGCCTTGGGCATCGGGAAGCCTTCGTTGATGACATAACGCGCCGCCGTCAGGTTTTCGCCCTTCAGAAAGAGGGTCACCCCCTTGTGTCTGGAGCCGAAGAGGTAGGCGGCCTTAGCGTTCAGGGTCGTGAAGCTTTCCTTTGCCGGCGTATCGGTATTGATGTAGAGGCCGGAGATGGACTGCACGTTCAGGTTGAAGGTAAACCGCCCGGGCTGATACGTCACGTTGGCCAGGTACTTATGTTTGGGGGCGGCCAGGAGAGGCGTGTTGGTATGCAGGTAGCTGTAATTGGTATTCAGGCGGAGGCGGCTCGTGATCCGGTACTGGACATCCAACTCGATCCCCTTGTTGTAAAACCGGCCGGTATTCAGGTTCTTGAATGGCGGCATGCCGTCCCCGCTCACGCTCTGGACGCTGATCATATCCTTTCCGTCGATATAAAACGCCGTAGCCTCGGCAAACAGGGCGCCGTCCAGGAAAGACTGCCCCACAGACAATTCGTAGTTGACCATGCTTTCCGGCTTCAACTCCGCGTTCTGCGGGGGAAACATATACATTTCGCGCAGGTTGGGGCTTCTGAACCCTTTCGAGAGGGAGGCCTTAACCACACTCCCCTCGCGGGGACGGAACGTCACCCCCGCCTGCGGCACCCATTCGCCGCCAAACACGCCGTTGTACTCAAAACGAACGCCGGCATTGAGGCTCAGCTTTTCAAACAGATCCTGTTGGGCGATCAGGTAGCCGGCCACTTCGTCGACCGACTTGTTCACCAACTCCTCCCCTTTCCAGGCCTTTCCTCCCCAGTTTTTGTAGTCGACGCCGAGCGTGAAACTGTTTCCCTCAAACAGGCGGAACGACTGGTAGAGCAGCAGGCCGGCATTGTGGTCGTCCGAGTTGAACATGTATTGCTGCGGAGAGCCGCCGGGCGAGTACCCGTCGTTGATATCGTGATGCCCCCAGTTATAGAACGCACGAAGGGCGCCGCTGTTTTTGCCGTGTGTGTTTTCCAAAGCAAACGACGCCGTCCCGCGCACGATATCCATGATATTGTCGATGATAGGAGCGTCGACGCTGCCGGGGTTGTGATTCTTGAACGAGGCGACGCTCACATCCCCGGTGGCCTTATAGGCATCGTTAAACCGGTAATCCACTTTAGCGAATCCATTGGTGATATAAAACTTCGAGTCCGGGCGATGGCCGTCCGTACGATCATGGTTCAAGGAGATGAAAGAGCTGAATTTCCCCACGTTATATCCGTTATTGATCAGGTATTTCTGCGTATTGTACGACCCGTACATCAGGCGCGCCTGCGTATGCCGCCCATCCTCCGTATGCCTGCGGGTGATGATATTAACGACTCCCCCCATGGCATTCGACCCGTACAGCAACGACCCTGGCCCGCGGATCACCTCCACCCGCTCCACATCCGAAGCCACATACGTATCGGGCAACGAATGTCCGAAAACGCCCGCCCACTGTGGCTGTCCGTCAAAAAGCATCAACACCTTATTGCCTTGCCCGACGCCGCGTATATTCACCGTCCCGGCCGCCCCCTCGGACACACCGAAACCGGTAATCCCTTTCTGCGTCACAAATAGCCCGGGAACATACTGCGACAACACCGGCAGCAAAGCCGATTCGCTGCTCGCCTCAATCTCTTCCCTCTCAATAACGGAGATGGACAACGGAACACTGTTCCGGTTAACCTGTATCTTATTCGCAGAAACAACGACTCCCCTCAACGGAATCACACTGTCGACCACCTCCGGCGCCACCGCAAAAGCAGAACCCCCAGCCAACCACACACAAAGGATAAGTAAAATGTCTTTTTTCATGTCTATCAGAATTTAATGAGAATATCCGCAAAAGTAACACGTTTCTCAAAGAATGTGCTATCATTGCTGCAAAAAAACATTAAAACACAAATGAATAGTATTTGATAGCAGATCGCACCCCGTTGTTTATTGCCAAAGGGGTTCGGTTTGCCAATTGGCGGGGAAACCCATTGCTTTGCTGTCGATAGTAGGATATTGCGCCAAGAGTGATTTTAATTTTTCAGTAAATGTATTGTTGGGCGAAACGGTAAAAAGCAGGTATTTGATGATGCAAATACGATAGTAAATACGTTTCATATCGGTAGTGGAACTGTCAATCCACGGGAAAACGGGATTTTTGAGCGGAGCGGGAATAAGCGGAATTTCCTTATTCCATGTCCGGTTATGATGTCCGCATAAATTTCTTAAATTGACCAGCGATACAATCCACGAAGCAAAAACTGGCACGGAAAGGCCAAAATAGCCTACCACCCTCTTTTGGGTTGATTTACTTTTTAAGTTGTTGAAAGTACTACATAAAACGCCAAAAGGCACAATCTCGGCAATCATCCATGCAGGAGGATATGAGTCCGCATATTTGTTCTGGAAATGGATGATGAATTCCTCATTCGTTTTCTCCATTTCCGACTTGATAATAGCTAACCTCTTTGTGAAAATCGCCGGATTATTGAAATTATTGGAATCAGTCATCCAAAAAACATCACTCAAAACATCGGTAATCAAATTACACATTGTGCTGCGAATGGCTACTTCAATTTTCTCAATTTCGTTGAAAAGCAAAATCCGCAATTTGCGATCGAAACGGTACATATCAAGAGCCATATCAAAAGTTGCACTGTCTTTATAAAGGTGGTCTTCTTTCGGGTACTTCAACAATGGATACAAATAGGCGCTTAATCTGAAATAATTAATATTGGCAAGATAACTGATTGCTTTTTGCTCATCGGCAATTGACAATCCACGTTTTTTTAGCAAAGGAATCAAATCCTGAGGAAGCGTACACGTTTTAGCGTAATTTACTTTCATAAACGATATAAAATAAAACGCCCCGCCGATTTGAGCATTGTGAAGAGGCTTGGCGGGTGCTGACGGGACAAAGATAGAAACTATATTTGAATTACCAAACTGTTTCTTTGTTTTTTCGTAAAAATAAATTGGTATAAAATAAAACGGCCCGCTAATTTGAGCATTGTGAAGAGGCTTCGCGGGCACTGTCGGGGGCAAAGATAGAAACTATATTTGAATTACCAAACTATTGGGTGCATTTTCAATTTGAATTGTACCCCTTCCCTCGCGCGGCGGGTTATTGTGTAATATGATATCTGTTTTTGTTTTCTGTAAACCGCAGAAAAGGGACAAAATCTGGCAAAATCTACGCTCCCCAGGAAAGTTTGCGTTTTTTTGCCTTCACTCCTTCACCTTTCGTGCAATATGCTGATTTATAAAATGATGTGGTGAAGGGAGGGTGAAGGGAGGTGAAGGGAGGGTGAAACGGGGTACCGGGGATATCCAGGCGGGCTTATTGTGTAATTTGGCAAACGACTGATCTTCGGGGCGGCAAGAGCGAATGTCAATTTATTATCGACAAATTTATACAATAAGATACAACTTATCTCTCAGATACCCCGTTTTACTCTCCCTTCACCTCCCTTCACCCTCCCTTCACCACATTTAGGTATAAATCAGCATATTGCACGAAAGGTGAAGGAGTGAAGGCAAAAAATGCAAAACTTTATTGGGGAGGCTTTTTGCCCTGTTTCTTCAATTTTGTAGGAAAAAGTGCAAAATTTATAACGAAAAGAGTAAAGCGTATAAACGGCGAATATCATAAAAGAACAAACAATAAGCTCAATAGGACGGGAGCTATTTGAAACGGGACGGGAGCTATTTTTTTTCAGTCGGGAGCTATTTTTAGTCGGACGGGAGCTATTTCCGGTTTTACACAATTGTATAGAGCCGGCTATACAACTGTCTTGTTCCGGCTACTCAGTTGTGTAGCCCGACCAAGACAATTGTGTAGTTCCGGCTACACTGTTGTGTGTTTCCGGCGGTATGCGCTTTTGTCATACCGGAGGGGTTTGTCGCCGGGGATCAGCGGATCAGGGCGGCGCGGAGGGTGTTTTTGGAATTTACCCTGTTGAATTTGGCGGCGGGGCTGATTTCCAGTGCGCTGTTTTCGCTCTCGGAGGCGGCGATGTCGTTGGCTTCCAGTTCGCCCAGTTTAGTGAGGGCGGTGGATAGCGAACGGGGGTTTTTGCCGTTCTTTTTCAGGAGGTCGGCAGCGTATTTGTCGGCCGCTTTGTTTTGCTCGTCGGTGTAGGGGACTTGTATCAACTCGTTGACGACGGTGCCCAGTTTATCGCCGGAGGCGGATAGCAGTTTTTCCAGTTGGGCGGTAGCTGCGGTGGTGGCCTGGTCTTCGGAGACTACCTTGAGCAGGGCGCCGCGCGCATCTTTGCTGACGATATGGCCGATTTGGGTGGTGATGATCGCCAGCACTTCATCGTCGTCGTCGAATGTGTCCAGCAGGCCGGAGTAGACGCGGATAGCGCCGTTGGACAAGGCCAGGACGTTGATTTCGGGGTTTTCGTAGACTTTGTAAGACAGGCTGGCGCCGCCGACATTGACGAAGTTCTCCCCTACAATCGAGTTCAGGCGAAGCGTGTAGGGGCTATCGTCGGCGGACAGGACGCTGTTTTTGTCCATCCAGTCGACAAGTTTGTCCGACACCTTGTTCGTACTGAGATCTAAAGCGATCTCTTCGGCGGCGTCTCCAGCCGCTTTACCTACGGATTTACCTGCGTTTTTAAGCGCTTTCCCCAGCTGCGCCTGGGTGTTGAATACGGTAGACAGCGCAATAATGACTACAAAAAAAAGATTTCTTTTCATAAACAAACGGTTTAATTTATAAGTTAGTTCGTACAATAAAACAGATACAAAGTTAGTCATAAAATTCATATAGAGATTATTTGAGCCAGAAACTTGTGCCAAAGCGGAGTCCGATTTTTTTGTCCATTTCCACTTCTTCGGGTAAGAAACCTTGTGTTTTTGCAACGATACCTAAATTGATTGAAATGCCTGACAAGCGGCTAATATGACGCACGGGAAAACGGTATTTGAACAGTAAATCAATTGCACCTCCCACTTTACCGTCTTTTTGATAGAATAACAGATCTTTCGGCTGCGACCAGCCGTGAAGAGAGGCGTTTGCATATATTTTTTTCGCAAATACCACATCTTGAAAATCAACGCCAAAGGCAGGAAACCACGTTGATTTGTTTTGATATTGACGGAAATAAACATGCGTCTTTAACGACCTGTTCACCAACCAGAAATGTTCGTCAATAAAATCGCCGAATGGCGCCATCGAATAACCCAGGCTGAAATTCATCCGGAGTTGATTCCTGATATGAAAACCATGATGCAAAAACAACGTAGTGTCAAGTCAATTTGATAATGTCTGATATAATTACTACCTTTGCCGAAAAAACGGCTATGGTAAGATATAAGGTAACATTAACGAAAGAAGAACGCACAGTCTTGGAAGGCATAATAGGGAAGGGGAAACATACCTCACAAGAATTTCGCAATGCGTGTATATTGCTTAACAGTGATGAAGGGGAATTTGGGAATAAGTCAACGGCAGAGAC
>JAISRY010000123.1 GCA_031273385.1 Tannerellaceae bacterium
ATACTTACATTCCATTGCTTTTTATGAACGTCAATTCCTACGTAAATATTTTGACCTTCAAAATTTAATTTGTTACTTTGTGTTTCCATAAGTTCTGAGTATTTTTTATGTTTGTAATTCTTCTTTTTAAACTCTCAAATATAAAGAATGCTCGGAATTTATCCTACTCCTAGCTTCTTTTTTCATTCGAGATTACAAACATAGGAACTCAGATCGCACCCGCCTGCCCTTTCGATCGGAGGTGTCTCCACTCGCTGCGCTCGGTCGACATGACGTTCTTGCTTGCGCTCGGTTATGACCGGACAACCTCTTTGCTTTTGCAGCGCGTTTCCACTATTCACTATTCGTTATTCACTATTCACTATTCACTGTTCACTGTGAGGATAGGTCGTTGAATAGTTCGTAGGCTTGGTCGGGGGTTAGGGCGTCGTGGACTACGGCGTGGATGGCTTGGATCATGGCGGAGGGGGCGGCGCTTTGGAAGACGTTACGCCCCATGTCGACGCCGGATGCGCCGTCGTTGATGGCGTGGTAACAGAGTTCCAAGGCCTCTTTTTCGGGCAACTTCTTGCCGCCGGCTATGACGACCGGTACGGGGCAGGCGGCTACCACCTTGTCAAAATCCTCACAGTAGTACGTTTTCACGATACTGGCGCCGTTTTCGGCACAGATGCGGGAGGCGAGCCCGAAGTAACGGGCGTCGCGCGCCATCTGTTTGCCTACCGCCGTGACGCCCATGACGGGGATACCGTAACGGTTGCCCTGGTCGACAGCCCGGTAGAGGTTGGCGACGGTCTTTGCCTCGTAGGAGGGGTCGCCGATGGCTAACATAATGGCCATGGCCGAAACGTTCAGGCGGATGGCGTCTTCAATGTCGATCAGGACATTGTCGTTCAGCTCCGTCAGGATAGACGTTCCCGCATCGGCGCGTAAACAGATGGGCTTGTTTGTGCTGGGGGGAATCAGCGTTTGCAGGATTCCGCGCGTACACATCAGGCAGTCGGCGTACTCGATCAGGGGGACGATGTTCAGGTCTATCCGCTCCAGTCCGGAGGTAGGCCCCATAATAAACCCATGGTCGAACGCCAGCATCACCGTTCTACCCGTCGCGGGGTTGAAGATACGCGACAGGCGGTCTTTCATTCCCCACAGGAGATGGGACGCCCCCTTGACATGAAACGCCCGTTCGCCCTGGGCGATTCCCAATCCGAAGTTATTACCTTCTCTTAAATCATCTAAATCTGCCATAATTCATTTTTTATTTCTACGTTGTTTCTCACTCTTTCGCTGCTTCGGCAAAGGCATTAAACATACAGCTCCACGATGCGGCGCCGCTGTCGGCATAGCCCACGGAACGTTCGCCGTAGTTGCGGGCGCGTCCGAAGTTGGCTTTCATCCCGACGGTTTCCGCCGCCCCATGCGTTGCGGCGGCGGCGGCGGCGGAGAGCAGTTCCCCGACGTCGTCCGATGCGGATTCCTGCATGGCTTCGACGGCGGGGATCAAGGCATCCATCATGGTTTTGTCGCCTTTTTTGGCCTGCGTTTGTTTCCGCACGTTGGCCAGGCCTCCGGCAAACATGGCTTTTACGCCTGCGGCATCCAATGCCGTTCCCGCAGCATGATCGCTCATACCGAGGAAGAATGCCCCCAATAAGGTGCTGGTCGACCCGCTGGTTTCCAGCATGACGCCAAAGCCCATATCATTGAGCATGGCCTTAAACTCCGTTCCATTCCCACCGGCTTTTACTACGGCGCCGAGCGCCGTCACGATCGCCGTTCCGTGATCGCCGTCGCCAATGACGGCGTCGAGTGCGGAAAATTCATCTTCACGAGCCTTGACCTGCGCCAATGCCGTCTGTATCATAGCCTTGAAAGCCTCTATTGTCAGTTGCTTCATGTTACTTTCCAATGGTTGTCCAATACGGTGCGTCCGCTTTTTTGTCGTTCAGGTAAAGGATGTGGTCGTCGTCGAGGACGGCGATCAGCATCTGGAATCCGGCCTGTTCCTGTACCGTCAGTATCTCCTGTATACGGCTCGATACGACTTGCAATCCGCGGGCTTCGAGTTCGCGGTAGGCTTTGCGGAAGATGATGTTGTGTTCCATCTGGGTGGTCGCTCCGGTACCGTTGATGATGAGCATCAGTTTGCTGCCGGCTGCCGGCTTGAGCTGTTGGCACAGGAGGTCGACCATTTCGGTTGCCGTTTCGTCGGCTGACACTAAGGGTTTCTGTCCTCCTCCGCCCTCGCCGTGCTGACCCATACCGATTTCCATAATCCCTTTCGGCAGGTCGGAGATCAGGGCGTTGTTTTGCGGATGCGTACAGACGCCTGTCGCTACGGCCAGGGTCGCCACCTTGTCGGTGAAGCGTTTGCCTATTTCGAGCAGTTCGTCCAACGACTTACCCTCTTCGGCGGCTGCGCCCAATACCTTAAACAGGGGGACGCATCCCGCCAGGCCGCGACGATCGGCAGCCGGCGCGCCTATCCCTGCGCTGATATCGTCGTGGGTGACAAGCTGTTTCACGTTGATACCGGCACGTTCGGCCAGTTGGCACGCCATGTTAGCGCTCATCACGTCGCCGGAGTGGTTGAGGACGACCAGCAGGATGCCGGCTTCGCGTTTCATCAGTTGGAGCGCCTGGAATAGACGCTGTGCGCCGGGTGCGGCAAAGATATCGCCTACGACGGAGCAGTCCAGCATCCCTTCCCCTACAAACCCGCTCAACGCCGGCTCATGGCCTGAACCTCCCAGCGTGACGATAGCCACCTTGTCTTCCGCTTTCGGATTGGCGCGTACGACGATGTTTTCGCCCGCCAGCTTTACCTTATCGGGGTAGCACAATACGTATCCCTCCAACAGTTCGGCTGTGATCTGTTCGGGATCGTTTATAAATTTCGTTTTTACCGTTGACATAACTCTTTCGTTTTTATTAGTGTGTTACTTCAATTCCATAATTTCGAGGGGGATACCCTCTTCTTCGATAAATGCGATGGTCAGATGTTCGTTGCAGACCAGCGGGGGGAAGATGACCTTTTTCCCTTTCAGCTCCTCTTCCATACTGGGTACGGTATAGGCCAGGTGCGTTTGTGTCTGTACGAGTTCGGGCATACAACTGCCCTCTTCAAACTTCAGCCATTCGATGCTGTTCGGGCTTTGCCCGATGTCGGTTAACCAGACGCTGAGGACGTCGTTGTACATGGCGCCCTCCTTTTTCTCATTGGTAATGATACCTACATGGTGAAATGTTCTCATGATTGTTTGTTTTTATAAGTGAAAGTTTATTTGTTTTTATATGAAAGAACCGCCAGCGCCGCCACTGCCGCCACGAAGAACGACAGCGCGAGGAAGATCCCGCCCACGTGGTCGTTCTGCCCGTAGGAGTGCATGCCGCTAAGGAAATAGTTCACGCCGAAATAGGTCATCAGCACCGAGGAGAAAGCCGCCACCGAAGCGAGGTTAAAGAGCCACGGCGTATAGAGGCTTTTCAGCAGGCGGAGGTGAATGACCGCGGCATAGACGATCATCGTGATCAGCGCCCAGGTCTCTTTCGGATCCCATCCCCAGTAGCGTCCCCACGACTCGTTCGCCCAGACAGCGCCAAGGAAAGTCCCAATGGTCATCAGCGCCAGGCCGATGATCAGCGACATCTCGTTGACGATGCTCAGCTCCTTTATTCTAAGGGAGAGCAGCGGGGTATAGGCCTTGCTCCGGACGGATTGCATGACCAGGTTGGTGATCCCGATCAGGCAACTGATCCCGAAAAAGCCGTAGGCCGCCACAATCACCGCCACATGAAACATGAGCCAGGGGGATTTCAGCACCGGCACGAGCGGATTGATCTCGGGATCCATCCAGTTGAGCCCCGACACAAAGAGGATCACTCCCCCAAACAGTGTGGCCAGGGCAAACGTAATCGTACTCCGGCGCATAAACAGCAGCCCGGCGCAGACCGACGCCCACGACACATAGACCATCGTCTCGTAGGAGTTGCTCCAGGGCGCACGCCCCGCAATATACCAGCGCGCCCCCATCCCCAGCATGTGGTAGTGGAACGTCACCAGTACGCAGGCCGCCAGTAGCCAGACAAGCCATCCCATCCATTTCCGCTTCCTGAAAAGGGAGGCGAAAGCGAGCGCCAATAGAAGCCCGCCCAGTATCAGGTAGCCGATTTTACACCAGCGGAAGACGTTCATTTTATTGTACTTTAGCTCGGCCTCTATCTTCTTCGGGTCGATGTCCAGGGGGTTGGCTTTTGCGTTCTGGTAGGTGGTGATCATAGCCAGTATTTCGTCTGCCTTTCCCCACGTCCCCTCTTTCAAAGCGCCCTGTACCTCTGCCAGGTACCAGGCAGGCGCTTGCGCGACAAAGAGGGAATCCTTTCCCGAAAAGCCGGAAAGGTCGTCCCCCGGCGCGTACCATTTACGGTCAGGGTCGTTCTCCCTTGGGAGGATGGCCAGCAGTTGGTAGCTGAACAGCTGATAGCATATATTGACCTGTTCGTCCAGCTTGATCAGGTCTTTGTCGAAGCGGGTGCGTTCGGCAGGCATTTTGCCGTATGCCGCGTCGAGGTCGTTCTGCAGTTTGTAGTTGCCCTCCGTATCAAAGGCTTCGATATAGGCACATTCGCCTGGGGAAAAGCCGTATTTAGCGGCAATCTCCTTGTTTGAAAGCGCGATAAAGGGAACGCGCATCCACATGTCGGGCATCGCCAGGAAACTGAGCAGGAACTGGTCGGGGGTCAGGCTGCCGATCTTGTCGGACTTATGCAACTTACGGAGGATCTCCGAGGCGAACGTATTCACCGGCTGCATGCGTCCGCTGTAGGACTGCATGGGCAAGGCGCCGAACCGTGTGGCATGTCCCGGGTCGATGGCAAACCGCTGTACGGCCTGTAACATGGAAGCGCCGGCCGGTGGTTGGGCGGTTATCGTCGACGCCGTCAGCCATACGGCTATGACGGCGACCGTTTTAACCGCCCCCCTCAACCCGCTCAATTGACGCCCCAGTTGCCTGAGACGCGAATTTCGCCCTACGATACAGCCGATCAGGCCGATCGTCAGCAGCACGTAGCCGGTGTAGGTCACCCTCCGCCCGGCCACGTCCTTGTTGACCGACAATACCGTCCCCTTCTCGTCTTTGTCGTATGACGCCTGAAAGAGGCGGTACCCTTTAATATCCAATACATTATTCATGAATATCCGCCCCTCGTAGGTGTTGCCGTCGACATGAACCAGGACGGCGCTTTCGTAGGAAGAGGGGCTGGAAGAGCCCGGGTAACGGGTCAACGTAAACTTCACCAGCTCAATACGGAAAGGCAACGGATGATAGCTTGTCTCCCCGGAGGCCTGCACCGCCATCTGGCTGCTACTCTCCCCCTCCCGCAGATGCAGGATACCCTCCTTTCCGGAAAGGTGGGAGACGAGGGCGCCCAAAAGGATGACCACAAAGGAGGCATGCACGAGGAGAAATCCCCATTTACCTCTCTTCAGCAAGCGATGCCTGATGACCACAGCCGCAAAATTCACCACAAACAACCCCTGCAAGAGGATGAAAAGCGGCGAGTAATACACCAGCGTCCTGGCCATCTCCGTGCCATGGTACTTCTCGATAAAGGTAGCCATAGCCAGGCAGGTGGCATAGACAAGAAACAGGACAATCGTCGTCACATAAGAAGAGGCAATCTTTTTCATCTATCTTCTAACCGTCAATAATTAATCTTCAATAATCACCCGGAAACCGACATTGTACACACGCTGCCACGGATAATAGGGCTTACGGGCATACGCCGTCGAGAACTTCGGACGGTCGATCCACGACCCTCCGCGTACCACTTTATATTCCGACGTCGCTTTCGACTTCTCCGTATAGGGGTACGAAAGGTAATCCGAGCGTGTCCACTCCGCAATATTCCCGTGCATACTGTACAAACCGTAGGGGTTGGGGCGGTAGCTCCTGGAATCGACCTGTATCATGTTGCCGTCGTCTACGTTTTCAGCCTTGGGGATGAAATTGTAGTACGGAAACCATGAGCTGTTCGGCGACATGGGCTGCGGGTCGATCCCGCTGACGGCCATCTTCGACAGCTGGCTGTCCGCCATGTTCTCAAACGGGGCGAAGTCCGAATTGAGGTTGCCGAACCAGAAGTCGGCGTCGCTCCCCGCACGGCAAGCCCATTCCCATTGCGCTTCGGTAGGCAGCGAGACCGGTAGCCCCGTCTTTTCGCTCAACAGGCGGCAATAGGCGGCGGCATCTTCGTAACTGACGCGGATCACCGGCTGGTGCGGCAAATTGGCATCATAGCCCGGACGGGTATGATCTTTCCAGAACTGGTCGACATAACGGCTGTCGTGCCCGGGGACAAGCACATTGTACTGCGCATTGGTGACCTCTACTTCAGCCATCCAGAACGCCTTGTCGACCTTTGCTTTAAAGGCCGGACGGTTGTCTTTCGTCCCATTGAAGCTGCCCATCACGAACTGCCCGGCAGGTATGCGGACAAAGGTCATCTTAATGCCCGGGGCAAGCTCGATCTCCTTGCGGGTCTCGGTCTCTTTGGCCAGCATCGCCTTGACGGACTCGCCATTGAACGGCCATCCTTTCAGCGTCACCTCTTTCTCCTTTACCGGAGCGCTCTTTTCAGGCAGCTCGGCTTTGATCTCCCCTTTGCCTTTCAGGTATACCGCATAGTCGGCGATCTCCTTTTGCCAATCCACGCCGGCGCCACAACCGTATTTGTCCGTCAGCTCCTTGCGGCGGGCGATCTGGTTGTATCCCTTATAGGGGAAGCCTTTGTAGTCGTTCGCATCGAAGTAGCCCTTGTCGGGCGCGTTGTAGTCGATCCAGTTGTAGAGCGCTTTCCACTCGTCGTCGGTCAGTTTGACATTGAAATGGCCTTTCCGCAGGATACGCACCAGTTCGCTGGTATTCGCATGGTATTCATACGGCTGGAGAACGAGCATATCCGCTTCCGGCCCCTGACGGTGTACGTAGGGGTGCAGGTTCAGGTAAGAGGAGCCGAAGTTGCGTTTGTCTTTCTTCCCGCCGCGCAGGTCGAAAGCTTTGCCCTCGCCGTTATGACAGGCTATGCAGGCGCGGTCTAACACCGGCTGTACCTCCAGGTCGTAGGTAAACGAACGAACGCCGCCCTCCGGCAGGGTCAGGCTGATGGGACTCTTCTGCGAAGCCAGCACGCGCTTGGGGATAGGGATCTGGTTCTGATCCTCGTGACACCCGACGCACGATACGATTTCGCCCGGCATACCGGTAAACCAGCTACGCATCCATTGCACCGCCGCGCCATCCTTATCCAACGGCTGGATAGAGATCGGCGTATTGGCCGGCACCTTGAAGATCACCGAACCGTCTTCCTCCACAGGCACCTTTCCCAACAGCCGTTTGATATCCCATCCGCTCTGGATACCCATCGCGTAATGGTCTGATTCGGTATGTAGGTAGGCATATTCATAGCCGTGGATACGCAGCTCTTTGATCGTTCCGCGGGGGACATTGCGCAACCCCTCGCCCTCGTAAATATCCTGTATGAAAATAGTAGCCTCCTTTTCGTCCAGCTTCACACGGTCGGGTATGGCCGGGGGGACGTTTGTCGTACGGACGACGATCGGGCTGATAAACCCTTCGCCCTCCTGTTTCATGAGGCAGGTCACGTTGTCGAAGACGTCCACCAGGTAAAGCCCCCACAGGTCTTGCGGGTTTAATTTGGCGGAGACAAGGTAATATTTGTCGTCCAGCGGGGTGGGTTTGACGAACTGCGGCCATACGCCGTTGACCAGCTCATCCTTAATCTCGGGGATAATAGGCCGGTTCCGGTGGGGGATCTCCTGTATCATCCCCTCGACGCCCTTGCGCGACTTCGTCGGGTCGAACAGGATCATACGCCCCGAACGGGCAATGCCGTGGTGGCCGGAGATGACCCCCACGAATGCCGAAGAGTGCCCCGGCAAAGGCTGTATATCGAATGTACTGTTCGGGAACATCGCCCCGCTGCCGAACAGGGAGCGGTTGTCCGTCCCGTCCGGGTTCATGTGCATCACGATACGGGAGAAATAGTGCGTCAGGTCGGTGTATTCCCAACGGGTATACATCACGCGCCCGTTGTGCATAATCACCGGGTTCCAGTTGGCATCCTGGTCGAACGTCAGGCGGCGCATGTTCTTGTCTTTCGGGTTATAAAGCACCATATTCCCTACCGGGTCGCTCCCGCTGACGCAGGGTACGCCCTGGTATCCGATATTCGAATTGGCGATCACCCGTCCGTCGGGCAGCCAGGTACCGTCATAAAATTCCAACTCCGGTTCGGTCGTTTCGACCAGCGGCCTAAGCCCCGTCCCGTCTAATTTCACTTCAAACACATTCCAGCGCTTATCCGGCATCAGGGAGGTAAACATGACGCGATCCCCGTTCCAGTGAAGCTTCAGGTCGGCAATGGAAGCCGACGCTTCGGGCTTATACACTGTCCGGGTTTGAATATCCCCCCTCAGATTGGTCAGTTCGATAATATCGGCATCAAACCCATCACGACGGGTAGATTGCTGGTTGCTCCAGTTATTGGCCTGCGTACCCAGGTCGGGAGCCATTGCCCGGCGGGCATTAGCGCCCAGCTTAAAACGGGTGGCCAGCACCTTGTCAACGTCCAGCAACGGGTTGGCGAGCAGGAGCGTGCGTTTGTTGGCGATGGCCTTTTCTGCGGCGGCCAGAGCCTTTTCATCACCCTGGTATATCGCGCTGAACCCTTGCTTTATCAGCTGTTCCAATTCGTCCATGACGGGTTGGTACCGGGCGGCGTCAAATTCTTTCCGCTTCTTCATGTCGTCGAACGCCAGGCGAATCGCTTCGATGTTCAACCATTCAAGCTCGGCCTGCAGGTCGCTGATGCGTTGCGCTTTTTCGTAAAGTTGCAGGTAACCGCCTATTTGCTTGTCTACCTCTTTCTCCTGCCCAACCTGTTCTATCTCTTTGCTGAAGAACGAACCGTCCTTGAAACGGTCGGCCATCTTCGTGAGGATATCCCGTTCGGCGGAAGCGTCGGTCGTGATCAACCAGTTTTCCAACCCGTTGGTATGCGCACCGAAAGCGCCTATCTCCGACGGATAGGCGGACAACAGACGTTTCGCCTCCTCTTCGGGATAGAGGTTCAAGACGTAAAAATAGACGCTCCCCGTCGTCGATTGGTCGGCGATGCCCACTTCCGTTTCAAAGCGGGCGTATTCCTTTCCGATATCGTATACCGCCATCCCGTTGGCATGGCAGAGGACGCTATGGTCGTACTTTACGCCTCCTATCTTGATGGGTTTCCCTGAAAAATCCTGGTTCTTGCGTATCCCCCCCGAACCGGTCACGGCATATACGGGATCCAACTCATCCAACCAGACAGAAGAGCCGTCGGCCTTAATCAGCCGTGCGTTCGCCCAGACGCCCCAGTCCCAACCGTTGCCATCCGGCCCGCCGTCGGTGATGAGTACCAACTGGCTTTGTCCCGTCAGGTTGGCGGAAAGGGGGACTGTCTTCTGTTGCGCCTTTATCCATGCCGACCGGACAGGCATCCCTGCCTTGCCCAGCTTCGCACGGAGTTCAGCCTTTTGCTTTACTGATGCATCAATCCAGCTATCCGCCTTTTTGCTTTTCTGTGCAACGGAAAGGCAGGTGGAAGATAAAAAGAGCAGGATCAATACGATACATTTATTCATGTGTTTCAATTATAAGGATGCGATGATTCAATTATAATGCCGCTTTCGGATCGGAGAAACGCAGGCCGGCTCCATCATGGTAACTTGCCCATTCGTCCACGATAGCGCCCTCAGGCCCGGCCATCATGAAGTGGAACGTCTCCTCCTTTTTCAGGTGTATAATCTCCCCTACATGCTGAACCACATAGTTTTTACTTCTCACCGCCGCATGGCTCTCCGGGGTCGGGACGACATCCGGCGTGGCCTCGCCCACTTCGGAGAAGTTATAGACCCATCCCTTCGTCACCATCCACGACTCAAACTTGGGAGCATACGCCGTCCTCACATGTGCATGTTCCGCAATCATCTGCCCGGGAAGCAGATAGATGGCATGCGCAAAATAGTTATGCACAGGGTCGTTTACCCAGAAAACGCCACCCATACCTACATGTTCGAAATCGCCTAATCCGAAATCGACTACCCACATCTCTTTCTCCATAAACGGAGTGAAAGGAACGCCGTAGAATTCAAACATATCCTTGTATGCCTGCAATGCTACCTCCTGATTGAACTTGCCGTCTGTATAAAAGTCGGCGTTCGTGTACTTTTTTGAATACTTCATCTCTTTTTTATTTTTACAACCATCTGTTTTTTCACTACAACAACCGGCCGTATCATGCGACGCCGTTTTGTTTGTACAAGCCACTGTCGAGAAGATGAACATTCCCAACACCACTGATTTCATTAATCCCTTTTTCATATTCATTTGTTTTTTCGTTAGTAAAACTTTATAGTATAGCTATTCCTTCTATTTCAATCAATAATTCATCACGGCATACGTCCGCGCACATATAGGAGATGGGGATAGGAAGATTGTAGGTATTCATCAATCGTTCGGACTCCTCATAATCGTCTTTGTTCTTAAGGTATATGCGAAGCATCATCAACCGGGCATCCCCCGTAAGCTGCGCAATGTTTTCCATCGTAATATGCAGCTGCCGCTCCAGGCCTACACCTTTCAGGCTCTCCTCTCCGCGGATCGCGGCGGTACCCGAAACATAGACCAGCTTCCGCCGGCCAAAGGCCATACTCTTTGCCCGTTCAAACTTTGGCGTGGCCTTTTTCTCACCCGAAACCTCCAATACCCTTTCCGAATAGGCATGAGCCGCCACCTGCAACCGGTTGTCGATCGGCGTAGCGAAAGCCTCCGGCGAAGCGAACAGCGCCGCATCGAAATCGACCAGCACGCCCCCCAGGTTTGTCCCTATCCCGGTAGCCGCTGGAAAACCGTTCGCCCACTGCGTCTTATCGTAGAAATCGCTCCGTGCGTTGTTGAAGCTCTGGTAGTTCTGCCGCCCCTCCTGGTAACCGGTGATCTGCTCGATATAGTTCCATTGACGGATAATGCTGTGGATGGGAAACCCCTCCAATGCCAGCAGTTTCTCGATCAGGCGGAAGACCTCTACCGACTGCTGTTCGACCGTATGGCGGAGCAGGTCGTTCTGGAATCCGCCGGCAAAGAGGAAACGCCCGCTCCCGTTCTCCAGCACGACGTAAGGGTAGCCGTCCAGCCGTTTGTAATGCACCTTGTCGTCCGCATCGGGAGCGTAACTGTGTACCTCCAGGATAAGCGGCGCATTCAGGGGCGGTTGTGAAACATAGCTTAAGGTCGGTTCCTGTTCGCCATAATAGGCGCTGGCCTTATCCCATAAAACGCGCCGGCGAAGCAGGTATTCTTCATTCGTAGCCGGCGTCCCGAAAAACGCCAGCCTCAACACGGCTTCATCTTCGGGGATTTGCGCCAACAGGCGGTCGATCATCACCGGAAAAGCCTCTTTCTCTGTCCTAAAGATCCTATAGTTTATTTTTTCGCAATAATTCATCTATTCTATTTCTAAATTTATAAAGAGTTTACGTATTCAGACAGGGCTTCGACCTCTTTTTTCGATAGCTTCCTGTCCACGCCATGTTTGTGTACCTCAAAGACCTCTTCCATCGTCGCGGCGCGTCCGTCAAACAGGTAGGGAGCCGTCCGCCAGACCTCAACCAGGGCAGGCGTATCCCATCCTTTTTCAAATTCGATATCTTCCCCGATGCGGTGCATCTTCATATCCGTATAATAGGGCCCGCTGTGACATTCGCCACACTTTAACTTCTCAAAGACCTTACGCCCCTCTTTCGCCTTTTCCGACAGTTCGCCGTTCACTAAATAGGGGCTGGGGACGGGGCGTAGCGCTTTCAGGTAGTCGTCTACGCACGAAGAGCGCTCCTCGTCGATATCATAAAACTGGATATGGGTGAATCCCTTATGCACGGCTATTTCCGCCGACGCGCGAATGCCCGAAATCATACAGGGAGGGGTGGCATGGCTATAAAGCAGGCTTTTGCAGTTCTTGGAATTGCCTACGCCGTCGTTCATCAGGTCCCAGTTCATCGCATCCATACGGGCATCCCCCGGGTGGCAGCCGTTACAGCTTTGCCAACCCTGGAAACAGTTGGTGGCATCGTTGAAATACTTCTCCCCCCGGTGTTCGCGGCTTTCCGTACGGCCGGGATTCATCTCCACCGCTTGTACCTCATGGCTATGGATGTCGACGATATTCAGCACATCGGCAAAATAGGTCGGGATAAACAGTTTGTCGCCGGCAAAAAGCAGGGTACGCGGCCCGTTTCCCTCCAGGGGAACCCGTTTGCGTAGCCCGTAAAGGAAGCGGAGGTCATAGTCCAACGCCGCCTTGTCGGGGTAGGCCTCGAACTTTTTCCGCATCGCCTGGTGGTCAATAATGCTGACTTCGTGCGTGCCGGAATGGGTAATAAACAGCTGCTCCTCATCACACGCGATACTCCATATACCGGCGGCGCCCCTTTCCGGCTCGTCCACCAGGACAGCCCCCAGAAAGGCCTGCTCCCCCACGTCGATGATACTGAATGCGCTCGTATTCATCCACCCTTGCTGCAACTGGGAGGTCGGGACGGTAAAACGCCCCAGGTTATGCGATACATAGATATATTTCCCGTCGGGGGAGATGCATATCCCGCGCAAGGCATTGCTGCCATTGGCCAACTGGATATCCTTTATCTTCTTAAAACCGTTCATGTCGATCACAGACACGCAGGAGGCTACGACATCCACATCCGCCCGTTGCGCCGGCAGGTAGTTCGTCACGAACAGGTACCGCCCGTCTTTGCTGAAAACGGCGGATTTAGGTTCGCGCAGGACTTTGGCCATACGTACCACCTCCCGTTTAGCCAGGTCAATTTCAACCACCGTATTGGAGAACTGGTTACATACATAAATATGTTTCCTGTCCGCCCCGAACAGCGGATAGCAGGCGCCCGACCCTGTGGGGATGGTCGCTTCGACCTCTCCCGATTCAAGCGAGAGGATGTGCAGTTTCCCGGCCTTTTCAAACGTCGTGATATAGGCTTTGCCGTCATCAATAAGCAAACCGGTAGGCGTTTCGTCCATCGGATAGGAACGGATCAGCTTCGTCCCATCGGGGGAAAACAGGTCTACCCGCTTCATCCCTTTCTGCGCGAGCAGGATCTCCCCCTTTCCATTCCGCGCGATATCCGTCGTGAAGAATGGCGGGCTATCGGCTAAAGCCCCTGAAAGGGAGCAGCAGAGAGCCATCGTCAGCCATGCATGTTTCACCATATATCTATTCATTCATGTCGCTTTTTTCGTATGTTTACCATATCCTAATTCCATCGAAATCGTCCCCGTCGTCTCTTTCAACAGTTTGACGGTCATCTTCCCGACCTCTTTCGTCAGCCGGTCTTTCGGGCCGGAGATCCAGATCGAGCCGCACGGGTAGCCCGTATAATCGAAAATAGGCGCCCCGATACAAACCACTCCGTTCAGCTCCTCCTCGTTGTCCATGGCATACCCCTGTTTCCGCACCTTTTCAAGCTCTTCCAGGTAGGCTTCGCGCGTCGTGATCGTGCGGGCGTTATACCGTGTAAATTCCATATACGACAAATAACGGTCGCGTATGGTATTCGGCAAATAGGCCATGATCGCTTTCCCCGGCGCAGAGCAATGCAAATCAAAAGGCTTCCCCGGAGAAAGCACGAAGCGAAAGGTATGATGCCCCTGCGCCTGCTCGATGAAAATACCTTTTTGACTCCCCAACACGCCGAAACACACCGTCTCCTTCACCTCGTCGCGCAGCTCCCTCAAACGGGGCAATACGATCTCCAGCAAATTATGCTCATTCAACGAGCGAAAACCGAGAGTCAGCAATTTGCGCGACAGCTTATACCGCTTGGAATCTTCATTATACAGCAGGTAACCCAAACGAACCAACGTATTCAGAATCCGGTAGGCGGTTGTCTGGGATATATCCAATGCCACCTTTATATCCTGCAATGTTTCACCCAAAGGCTGATGCGACAGATATTCCAGTACGGCAATCCCCTTTTCTAAATTAGGTACCTTATAATTGTCATCCAATTTTTCCATATTCGGAATTTCGCTTTCCATATTTGAAAAGGTATTTCAGATTTGAATCAAATATATCATTCAAACGCCAGACCCTTCTCTCATAATAAGCAAAAATACGTTAAGTATGCTGCACAGCATATTCCGGACAGGCCGGCGGTTTCCTTACTTCGGCTCTTTATAATCGTACCGGTAGGTGATGAACGAAGAAGAGGGGAAGTCTTTCGGTATCTTTTGTTTTACTTTTCCGGTGGCCGCCCATTCCGCACCGCGTAGCAGGGTGATCTGGAAGCCGGCGCATTGCATGGCCGGGTTGTTCTCCGCCGTAGGGCCGCAATGCCCCAGCATCGTGTGGAAAATACGGGCTTTTCCATAGTCGACGGTAAAGATCAGCGGTTCTTCGCGCCCCGACCCTCCGGTCTCCTTATCGGAATAGGCCGTATAGAGCAGATCCGCGATATTGCCCGGGCCGCGCATACGGTCGTACAATTCGTCCTGCACATGCGCCCATGTGTTGGGCAACCCGGCCGTTACAGGGTGTTCGCTGCTCCGGCAGTTCATCATATATTCGTGCTGCCGTCCGTGGGAACCGCCCGACCCGGGGGAAAAATCTTTCGTCACCTCCCCGTTTGCCCAGTAGACATACGGCCCCGAGTTTTCGTCACGACCTCCCCAGCCGCCCAATCCGCATATCCGGTTATAGTCGCGCCAGCCGGGGAAAGCGTTGTCCGCTGCATGGTAGACGATAATCCCCCCACCCTTTTCGGCGTACTTCACAAAGCGTTTGTTCGTTTCGTCCGGCCAGGCGTCGCCATTATAATCCAATACGACAAGTTGATACGGGTCAAAGTCAAGAATGAAACCGGACATGTCTTCCCCCTCCTTGGGCGATATCGCAAAGTCGACGCTGAACAGGCCGGAATTTTCGAGTATGCCTTTCAAAACAAGGTGGCTCACTGGCCAGTTGTGGTTGTTTTGTCCGGTGATAAGTAATGTCTTGATCGGTTTGCGTGCCGATACGGTGCAGGCCAGCATCAGGGCGGCCAACAGGAATAACCATTTTTTTGTAAATACGTATTTCATATATGCTCCATTGATTAATATTCGTTCCGGCAAATGTACTAATTCAGAATGAATTTTATACATTTGCATCCAAAATAAATGAAGAATAAGTCTGATGAGATATTTTCCTGTCCTGTTGTTTTTCCTGTTTTCACTGTCCATACTGACGGCTAAAGCGGAAAGTTGGCGTGATAAAATGGCATTGCTGACCTATTCCCCCCGCTATTTTGGCCCGAGCGCTTTCCCTATCCCCGAACTCCGGACAGGCAAAGCGGCTACCCGCTACGAAGTGGAGCTGCGCGGCCAGTACCATTCCTATACCGGCGATAAGACAAAAGACCTGTTTGCCCGTGTGCTGATTCCTTTCGTAAAAGGGCGTGCCGGCGTAGAGGTCAACTGCCTGATCGTCGAAGACTACAAAACGACGCCCGAAACGCGCGACGAACGTAACGCCGTCGATACCGAAAGCCCCGTCTCCTACAACGGCGATGTGGTGATATGCGCCTTTTTCCAGCTACTCAAAAGCGAGAAATGGGTAGACGCCATGATCAGCCTGAACCTGAAAACGGCCAGTGGCGGACGAGTGTGCGACGCCCGTTTCACCGATGCCGCCGCCTATTGGATGGATGTAACGGCAGGCAGGGATCTGTTGAAAAACGCCAGGGGCGACGCCTCGTTGCGCTTCCAGGCCATGGCCGGCTTCTATTGCTGGATGACAAACAATATGATACACCGCCAGAACGATGCCATCTCCTACGGCGCAGGCTTTACAGGCATCTACCGCAACATAACCCTCTCCACCAACCTTTCCGGCTTTTACGGCTACGAAAACAACGGCGACCGCCCCCTCCTCTGGCGCAACACCCTCCAATACACCTACCGCAAAAACACCCTCTCCCTCCGCTACAACCACGGCATCAAAGACTACCTCTACGACACCTACTCCATCGCATATATCCGCTATTTCTAGTTCTACTTTGGCAAAATAAAAACATGGCTTATTTCATTGTCAAATGATTTATTATCAGTATCTTTGGAGGAGTAAAATAACCCCTCTGGTCAAATTTGATAATGAATCAAAAACGAACAGAGAAAAAAAAT
>JAISRY010000124.1 GCA_031273385.1 Tannerellaceae bacterium
ACAACTTTAAAACTACATACTTATGGTTACAAGACGGAATTTTTTGCGCCAAACGGTTTCGGCGATCGCTGCCGGGGTCGTTGTTCCTTCGGCTTTTGGAGGGGAGTATCCGAAAGCATATCCTGTGGGGGCGAACGATAGGATAAGGGTAGGGCTGATCGGGTGCCGGAGTATGGGATGGAGCGACTTGTCGGATTTCCTGATTCACCCGGAAGCCGACTGCGTGGCGCTCTGTGATGTCGACCGGAAAATATTGGAAACGAGGGCGGAAGAGGTGAAGAAACTGCGTCATGCGGCGCCTGATATCTATGGCGATTACAGGCGGTTGCTGGACAGGAAAGATATTGATGCCGTCATTATCGGTACGCCCGACCATTGGCATTGTTTGCAGATGACGGACGCTTGCGCGGCGGGGAAAGATGTGTATGTGGAGAAGCCGGTAGCCAATTCCATGGCGGAATGTGATGCGATGGTCGCCGCGGCAAAGAGATACGGCAGGGTGGTGCAGGTTGGGCAACAACAACGCAGCGGAAACCACTGGCACGAAATGAAACGGTATATCGACACCGGGAAATTGGGGAAGATTGCCCGTGCGGAGGTGTGGGGGAACTTCAACTATGGCGCCCTGTCGGCGCCTCTTCCGGACAGCGCCGTACCGGAGGGCGTCGACTTCGATATGTGGCTGGGGCCTGCGCCGGCACGGTCGTTCAATGCCGGGCGTTTTCATGGGTCGTGGCGTATGTTCTGGGATTATGGCGGCGGACTGCTGACGGATTGGGGCGTTCACCTGCTGGATATGGCGCTGTGGGGGATGAACGTGACGGGTATGCCGGACAGGGTCATGAGCGCTGGGGGCAGGTTCGCCTTTCCGCAGAACGCTCCCGAGACGTTCGATACCCTGTCCGTTATTTATGCGTTTAAGGATTTCCTGATCCAGTGGAGCCATGTCGCAGGGACGGAAACGGGGCCTTATAACCGCAACTACGGGATCGCTTTTAAAGGGACGAACGGCACGCTGGTGGCCAATCGCGAAAGCTGGGAGGTGATACCGGAAAAGGACAGGGTCGAAGCGGTCGTTTCGCTGCCTGATTTCCAGGATCATAAAGGCCATGTCACCAACTTCCTTACCTGTATGAAAAGCCGTGACTTCAATACGGCCTGTACGATAGATAACGGAAGTTTGTGTGCCAAATATGCGCATCTGGGCAATATCTCCGCCAGGGTCGGGGCGGCCTTAACGTATGACGACCGGAAGAAAACGTTTAACAACAGGGAGGCGGACAGGCTTTTCAAGCCCAATTACCGCAGCCCGTGGGTTTTCCCCGAAATAAAATAGGCTTTATGAAAAAGATCGTCTTAGCCCTTGCGGTAGGTATGGGCGTTGCATTTTCCTCTTTCGGACAGGATTTTTACAGTCCGGGCGAGCGTGATTACTGGTTGCAAAAGGCGCAGGAATATCTGCCCGAGCTGACGGAAAGGGTGGTGACGCCCAAGGGTGTCGTCGATATTGTGGGGGACGCCTCCTGTTTCCAGGGGTGGAAAGCGGTGTCCTCTTCTTCCATACAGGCCTTTTACGAAAGGCCGTTGAAATCCCAATCCGGGGTTGTCCTTGATTTTGGCGATCATCTGACCGGATACTTTACGATTGTTGTCTCTCCAATGAACAGTACTCCCGATGCGCCGGCACGGATTAAATTTACGTTCGGGGAGGTACCTTCCGAGCTGGCGACGCCGTTTGACCCCTACCGGGGCGGCTTGGGGCGTGCCTGGTTGCAGGATGAGACGGTGACGGTGATGACGGTTCCCGATACGATTACGATTCCCCGCCGCCTGGCTTTCCGGTATGTCAAGGTGGAGCTGCTTCACGCGCCGAATTATGAGTTTACGGTCTCCCACGCTTCCTGCAAAGCCGTGACGTCGGTGTCGGCCACGCCGGAGCCGTTGCCGGCTACCGTCCCCCCACTGATCAGGGATATCGACCGCGTAGGGTTGAACACGCTGAAGGAGTGTATGCAAACCGTTTATGAAGACGGGCCGAAGCGCGACCAGCGGCTTTGGATCGGCGACCTGTACCTGGAGGCGTTGGCCAATATGTATTCGTTTAAACAGCATGGCCTGACGAAGCGTTGCCTTTACCTGCTGGCCGCCCTGGCGGATGAAAGCGGCTACCTGAATGCCTCGGTTTTCGAGCGGCCTTACCCCCATCCACAGGCAAAGCAGATGCTCTATGATTACGCCCTGCTGTATAATGTCGCCCTGAAAAACTACCTGGAGGCGACGGGAGACCGGCAAACGGCGGAAGATCTGTGGAAAGTGGCCAAAAGGCAACTGGATATAGCGGCGCCCTATTTGCAGGACAATGGGCTGTTGGACTTTGAGAAAGCGAACAAGGATTACTGGATCTTTTTCGACTGGCGGGACGGGCTGCATCGTGAAACGGCCTTTCAGGGCGTCACGATTTATGCCTATCAACAGACCTTGGAATTGGCGAAGCTACTGGGCATGGAAAAGGAGGTCGCCCATTTGCCCGGGCACATAAAACGAATGACCGCCGCCGCCCGCAAATACTTGTATGATAAGAAGACGGGACTGTTTACAGGTACTGCGAACAAGCAGGTGTCCTATACCTCGCAGGTATGGATGATTCTCAGCGGCGTGGCCACAAAAGCGGAAGCGCAACGCGCCATACGGGCGTTGCAGACGGCAAAAGGGGTGGTACGCCCGGGTACGCCTTACGCCTACCATTATTATATACAGTCGTTGGTCGACTGCGGCATGGAGGCGGAAGCGAAAGAGGCGTTGACCGGCTATTGGGGAGGGATGGTGCAGAAAGGCGCCGACACGTTCTGGGAGGCATACGACCCGGAGAACGACAGGCTCTCCCCCTACGGGTTCTTCCCGATCAACAGCTATTGCCATGCGTGGAGCTGTACGCCGGTGTACTTTATACGCAAATACCCCGGTATTTTTCAGTAAAGATATAATTCATATATTTGCGCTATGATAAAAGAAAACTTTATAAAACTCTATGAGGATAGTTTCAGGGATAACTGGGATTTGCCGGCAGTGACGGATTACAGTAAAGGTACGGGGTTTACCTTTGGGGAGGTGGCCGAAGAGATCGCCAGGATACATATTATACTCGATACCTGCCAGGTCAGGCACGGGGATAAGATCGCCCTGGTCGGGAAAGACTGTTCCCGCTGGTGTATCGCCTATATGGCGGTGGTGACATACGGGGCGATCGTCGTCCCTATTTTGCAGGATTTCAACCCGAACGATATCCATCATATCATCAACCATTCCGAGTCGACGTTCCTGTTTGTCAGCGACCGCATCTGGGATTCGCTGGAAGAGGAGAAGATCGGGGATATCCGCGGCGTCTTTTCCCTGTCCGACTTCCGCTGCCTGCACCAGCGCGACGGGGAGAGTATCCAGCGGCTGATGAAAGAGCTGGATCAGCGGATGGAGGAAAAGTACCCCGGCGGCTTCACGAAAGAGGATATCAAGTATGCCGAGATAGACAACGAAGAGGTCGTCCTGCTGAATTATACCTCCGGGACGACCGGGTTCAGCAAAGGCGTCATGCTGACGGGGAATAACCTGGCGGGGAATGTGACCTACGCCCGAACGCTCGACGTCATCTTCCGCGGGGAGAGCATGGTCTGCTTCCTGCCCCTTGCCCATGCCTACAGTTGCGCGTTCAACTTTCTGGTACCGATGGCCTTTGGTGCGCACGTCTATTTCCTGGGGAAAGCGCCCTCTCCCAAGATCTTGCTGAAAGCGTTTGAAGAGATCAAGCCCCACCTGATTATTTCTGTTCCCCTGATATTGGAAAAGATCTATAAGAAGATGATCCTTCCCCAATTGAGTAAACGTACGATGAAGCTGGCGTTGAATATCCCGCTGCTCGATTCGCGTATCTATGCCCAGATCCGCAAACACCTGGTGGATGCGATGGGAGGGCGTTTCCGTGAAGTGATCATAGGAGGCGCGGCCATGAATGAGGAGGTGACCGATTTCCTGCACAGGATAAAATTCCCCTTTACGATCGGGTATGGGATGACCGAATGTGCGCCGCTGATCAGCTATGACAGCAACAGGGACTTTATCCCCGGTTCGTGCGGACAGGTATTGAAAGGCATTATGGATGTGCGCATCGATTCGGACGACCCCCTGACCAAGGTGGGCGAGATACAGGTGCGCGGCGAGAATGTGATGAAAGGGTATTACAAGAACCGCGAAGCGACGGATCTAGCCTTTACCGCAGACGGCTGGCTGCATACCGGCGACCTGGGGACGATCGACCAGGACAAACGCATCTATATCAGGGGAAGGTGTAAGACCCTGATCCTGGGGCCGAGCGGACAGAATATCTATCCCGAAGAGATCGAATCGAAACTGAACAACCTGCCTTTCATCATGGAAAGCCTGGTGATCGAAAAGAATAACAAGCTGATCGGACTGGTCTACCCCGACTATGACGCCATGGACAGCACCGGTATCTCCCATGAAGATTTACTCGTCATCATGGAACAAAACTGCAAGGAGCTGAACAAGCTTCAGGCTCATTATGAGCGCCTTTCCGAGCTGCAATTGTACCCTACCGAGTTTGAGAAAACACCTAAAAAGAGTATAAAGCGGTATCTGTACAGCAATTATTGATTAAAAAATATTTCAAATATGTTGTACAATATGTTTTTTATGCACTACATTTGTGCTGTTTTATAACATAAAATAATAGGTATTATAAACGTAGTAAATGAAGTGTAAAATGAAAAGATTAGTAGCTTTTGTAGCCGTTGTCGCAGCGATAACGTTCACATCCTGTGGTAACAAAACGTCTGAATCCACGGGTTCGGTAGCGGAAAATGAAACAGAAACCGTCGTCGTAGAAGAAACTGCTTCCGAAGCAGTGGACGGAAGCGAAGCGGCGGATTCTACAGAAACCGTTGAAACGCCTGCGGAAACCGTTGAAACGCCCGCCGAATAACCTTTGGCAGGGGTATTGAAAACAGTCGGTCTGTATGTGTTGCATACAGACTTTTTTTAAACTAATAAATGGAGCTAAACACTATGAAATTAAATGTACTTCTTCTCCTGCCGGCTTTCCTTTCCATCAGCGGGCGGGCGTATACACAATCGGAAGCGGACACCACCCTGCTTCTTCAGGACATCCCGGTGCTGGGAAAAGGCTTTGGCGGAATCAGCGGGGGAGAAACGAAACGGTTGGAGGTGGAACATAACTTAAGTGCGGTAAACGGAAGCGTGGCGGATGCGTTCCGCCAGTTGCCGTCGCTGGTGACGGACATCGAGGGAGGCGTCGTCTTCCGGGGATCGGGCAAAACGGGTATGCTGCTGAACAATGTCCCTTACGGGCTGTTGGAAGAATATAACGGCGATGCATTGATCCAGCTTCCCGCCCTTTTCTTTCAGCCGGTGACGGTCTCTTCATTTCCTCCGGTCATGGTTATGCCCGATGGGGATGCCGGGCTGGTGAACCTTTCACCCGCCGTCTATACGGCTTCGGACAGCCCTTTGCAGGTCATGATGGGCGCCGGGCTGGAGAAACGGTATCATGCCGGGGCGGTCGTCAACCTGCATCCCGGGAAGTTCCACCTCGTAGGGAAATATGCCTACCGGAAAGAATACCGGAAGCGGGAGTTTCAGAAAACGACCGAAAACAGCGCCGGCTCGACCGAACTGGATAACGCCGCCTCAGCCCGTCCGGATATCCACCTGGCCGACCTGTCGGTAGGGTACGACCTCTCCCCGAAAGACGCGCTGACGTTCTATGGCCTCTATTACCGGATGGCCTACGACCGCTACGGAGGGATCAACAATACAAGGAGAAACGGCGCCGGCGAGATCCTGAACAAAATGCTCCGCCACCGGAACAACCGGCAGGAGCAAGAGGCTTACGCCATCGAATCGCGCTGGGTACGCCGCTTCCAAGACCCGCAGGAAAAGCTGGAAGCGCTCTTGAATTTCAACGACTTCACCTATGACGAAGACAACCATTTCCAGAACGAACGAGCCGGAGCGGGGATCGTCGCCGAAGACAGGCTGTTCGTCGACCATGGGAAAAAGAACTATAACGGAACTGTTTCCTACCGGAAGAGAGTCCTGGAGGAATGGTTCCTTACCGGCGGATATACCGGACGGTTCAGGGATGAAGCGTATCAATCGGAAGCGTCGGACAAGAGGGGGGAAGAGTGGCCGCGCAATGAACAGAAATCTACGGATTATACGTTCAACCGCTTCACAAACATCCTCTTTGCCTCCGTCGAAAGGAGCTTTGGACAGTTCCGGATGGAAGCCGGCGCACAGGCGGAACACAGCCGGCAAAACGTAAAAGGAACAAAAGAGGCGCAGACCCATCTGTATCCGAGGCTGAAACTCTCCTACGCCCTAAGGCCGTCGAGCGAAATCAGGCTGAGTTACCTGCAGCGCGTCATCCGCCCTAACGGGATAGACCTGAACCCCTTTGTCGACTATAGCGATGCGACGCACGTCATCCAGGGTAATCCGGCGTTGGAGAATGAGTTTATCCACTCGATAGAACTTGCCGGGCAATTCGGCGCCCCCCTGTTCCGCCTGTCGCCGGCACTCTACTACCGGAACAGGACGAACCGGATCATGGAGATGGCCGCCGAACAGGACGGACAAACGGTTTGGCGGAAAGAGAATATCGGGAATAACCAAACCGTAGGGTTTGAATTGTCGGCCAACTGGAATCCGCTGAAACCATTGGCTGTAGGCTTCTCAGGCGATGCCTATTGGGACGAGATAGACGGCCGGATGGTCGGCTACGGCACGCGGAAATCCCGCCTCTGCTTAGACGTAAAAGGCAACGTCAATCTCTCCCTGACGCCCACTACGGCGCTCCAGGTAGATGGGTTTTATATCTCCAGCCAGCTGACCCCGCAAGGCGAAATCAAGAGCCGTTATACGGTCAATGCCGGAGTATCCCAGTACCTGTTCGCCCGTAGACTGCGTGCAAACCTCAGTATCAATAACCTGTTCGATAGCCTGAAAGAGGTTACCCTTATTGATACGGAAGCCATGCGGATGAGACAGGTGAGAAACCGTGACCCGCGCGTCTTACTCCTTTACCTTACTTTCGTATATTGAGCGAAGGGTGACGGTCACGTAACCGAAGACCAACCCGATCATACAATAAATTATTTCCGTGAATGCCGCCTTAGCAAAGGTGGCTTCCGGAACATAATTCATAAAGGCAAAAAAGGCTCCCGCCCCGATAAACAGCGCAGGGATGAGCGAAGTCCATTCATTCCTTTCAAAGAAAATAACGGCACAGGCAATGACGCCTACGGCTAAAGGCACGGCGCAGAAACCAAGCGAAGCGGCCAACGAACCTCCCATCAGCATAATCAGAATAGAAGCGCCGATACCGACGGCATAAGCGATAAAGGATTTGATCCCTCCTTTCACTGTCCCGCCGGCAAAGAAATAGACAGCCCACGACTGGAAACAGATCCAGCTAAAACCAACATTACTTTCAGGAGGCATCGAAGGAGCTAACAACTGATCGACCACCTGAATGGCAAACGCCAACACGCCAATAAGAACCGGGATTAAAACAAATTTTTTAAGTGACATAAGATTAACTATTAAGTTATAAATTAAAAGGGTTTATACTAAAGCCGCAAATATACAAGATAAAAATGATTTTCCAAAAAATGTTCTTTAAAAGACAAGGTCAACACATTAAATTTATTGTTTTAATGCGTTGACCCTGTCGACCCTCCGGTCAAATACACCCGTCAACATGGAATTTAATGCAGGGCGCGCCCTTTTCCGAAAGAGTATGCATCCTTTTCCGAAAGAGTATGCATCCTTTTCCGAAAGAGTATGCATCCTTTCCTGAAAGAGTATGCATCCTTTTTTGAAAGAGGGTGCATACTCTGGATTGCCGACGCTTATAATGAAATCATAATCGTATCCTGTTTTTTTGTACTATGTTTGAGATGACGGATGTCCACCCACCTGTAGAGACGTTGCCTGCAACGTCTCTTTTTTCAAGGGTGGCAACGTTTGTGGATCGAGACGTTGCGGCGGAGCGGAGACGTTGCAGGCAACGTCTCTACAACGAAACTTATAATGACGACGAATCGCAATCGCCTGAAAATCAAATAGTATCCGTCATTGCGAACGCAGTGAAGCAATCCAGAGGTGCCGCTAAAAACCTCATTTTTTCATGGATTGGATCCATGATGTGTCATTACAATGAGGTTGGTTTTATATTGGCATTCATCAGCTACTGAGGTTGTTTTGTTTGTTGAATTAGGTGAAAATGAGGTTTTTGTGTCGCACTCCTGGATTGCTTCACTGCGTTTATAATGACGAGAATTTACAATCGGCTAAAAATCAATCAATTCTCGTCATTTCCCCTTTTTGATAAACGCAGTTTATTGGGTACTCGCGATGACCCAACTATTCACTGTTCACTATTCACTATTCACTATTCACTATTCACTATTCACTGTTCACTATTCACTGTTCACTAAAGATGTCCCTCCCTCCCACCCTCGAGAGACGAATGATCGCGTCTCGACACCTCCCGGTACTAACTAAACTAACTAAACACTAACTAAACCAACTTTTATTTTATCATTTGTTTGCTTGTGGTGTTGTCGACTTTTACCAGGTAGAGGCCGTTAGGGAGGGGGATCGTCGTTTGGCCGGCGGGGACTTTCTGCGTCTTTACGAGCGCTCCCATGACATTATATATATGGACGGTCGCGGGGGCAGGGACGCGGATGTGGAGGTGGCCGGCGGCGGCATAAACCGTGGGGGCGGACAACTCTTCGATGCCGGTTGGATCCGGGGAACGGGTGACGACGACCGAGTAGTTACGCTGCGTGCCATCTTCGGCGGTGACGGTCAGCGTGATCGTCGTTTGGCCGATGGGGAGCGTGCCGTATGTTCCCGTTCCCGTTACGCTTGCCCTGCTGTCTGCCGGCGTTGCGGAGACGGTGACGGAGGTTCGGGTGTAGGGGACAGTTGCTGTGTAGGCGGTTATCAGCGGGTTGAACGCCGGGGTGAGGCTTATTCCTGTTCCCAGGCTTAGGGACGATAGCGAGGCGTCGCTGCTGAGCTGCTGGGCGATGTCTTTGAACGTGACCTCGATAGCGTGGTTTGCCCGGACGTTGGAGAGCGTGTAGCTGTTTCCGCCGGACTGAACGGTGTTGCCGCCTATTTTCCACAGGTCAACCTCCTTGCCTTGGTTGGGCGTGGCGGTGAACGTCTGGCTGCCGCCCTCGGCGACTGTTGCCGTCGTCGGGCTGACGCTGCCGCCGCTTCCTGCCGATGCCGTCAGGGTGTAGGTCGTTGGGGTCGCCGCAATATCCTTGAATGTGACATGGATGGCACGGTTCGCATCGCTCTGCCGGGTATAGGTGTTGCCGCCAGTCTGCACAACCGTTCCATTGACCGTCCACTGATCCACCTCCTTGCCGTTATCGGGCGTGGCGGTGAACGTCTGGAGGTAACCCTGCATCACCGTCGCCGTTGTCGGGCTGACGCTGCCGCCGGGCCCGGCCGTTGCCGTCATGGTATAGGTCGGCAGGAAAGACACGGTGACGGTCATGTCAGACTGCACGTTCTGCACGGTATAGGTTGTGCCGCCGGTCTGTACATAGACTGCGTTGACGTGCCACTGATACACTGCATATCCGCTGTTGGGCGTGGCGGTGAACGTCTGGCTGCCGCCCTCGGCCACCGTCGCCGTCGTCGGGCTGACGCTGCCTCTGCCGCTGCTGTTGGTGGTGGTCGATGCCGTCAGGGTATAGGTCGGGGTTGTTACCATTCCCTCCTGTTTGACGTTGATGGTGTGGGTGTGGGTGGGGCGGGCGCCTCTTACGGTGATTGTGGCGGTGCGTCCTGTGGTGCGTATGTTGGTGGAAGCGGTTACGGTCAGCTTCTCGTCGCCTGTGCCGGATGTGGGTGTGACGGTGAGCCATGTCTGGCTGCTTGTTGCCGTCCAGTTACCGTTCGACTCGACTTTGACGGCTTCCTCACCTCCTGCGCTGGGGAAATCGAGGCTTGTCGGCGAGACGGTCAGCGTGAACGGGACTCCCGCCTGCGTGACGGTGAACGGTATTCTGGTTGGACCGACGCCGAGGGTAGCGCTGCGCGTCGAGGTCGTCGTGTTGGCGGCGGCGGTCACGGTAAGCGTCTTGCTGCCCGAACTGTATGAGGGCGATACGGTCAGCCACGTGGGGATGTTATTAATATCCCAGCTGATGTTTGCTCCACCTGCGGTAGTGAGGGTGACCGTTTCCGCACCTCCTGCCGCGGTGAAACTGAGCGATGCCGGCGTGAGGGTTATTGGGGGCGCTCCCTCCTGCGTGACGGTGAGCGGTATCCTGGCTGCCCCGACGTAGAGGGTAACGTTGCGCGAGGCGGTCGACGGGTTGGCGGCGGCGGTCACGGTAAAAGTGCCGGTGCCCGAGCCGTTTAAGGGCGTGACGGTCAGCCACGCGGGGACATCTTGTACCCCCCAGCTGTAGTCTATTCCATCCGCGGTAGTGACGGTGACGGTTTCCGTACCTCCTGCCGCGAGGAAAGTGAGCGCTGTCGGCGTGAGGGTTAATCCGGGCGCCGTTTGCGTGATTCTGATCGTGCGGGTGACGCCGCTGCCGGATACGGTGACCGTAGCGTAGCGTGTGGACGTCGTCGTGTTGGCGACGGCAGTCACGGTCAGCCAACCGTTACCTGTGTGGGATGCGGGCGAGACGGTGAGCCACGTCTGGTTGCTTGTTGCCGCCCAGCTGCCGCTCGTTGTGACGTTGATGTCTATCGTACCTCCTGGCGAGGTGAACGTGACCGATGTCCGCCCGACCTCCAGTTGCGCTTGTGCCGGTATGGCCGGTAGTACTGCCATTAGCAGTGACAGTAGCGCGTAAAGCGCGTAATTCTTTCTTTTCATATTCAATCTATTTATCAGTTTTACGGATACGTTCGGCCATGATGCGGTTGCCCTCTTCGGGCGAGAGCCACTGGTCGGACTGTTCAATAAGCAAATCACAGTAGTATTGCGTCTGTTTGGCTAAAGAGATGATCTCTTCCCTACTCGCCGCTTCTTTCTTTGTCGACGCCTTTTTATCTTTTGCCATAATCTTTTTCAATTACGAATCTCTTTTCAATTACGAATTACGAATTATCAATTACGAATTTATGGGCGTAATGCTGTTGTTTTCAGAACTTGACGCCGATACCGAGGGATAGGCCGAACGTGATGCCGTCCGCCACTTTGAAGTGGCTGAAGTTGACGCCCTTGCTGAGCTGCAATGCCGGTTCGATAAAGACATAGTCGCTGAGGAAGAGGTCATAGCCGGCTTCGAGGGCAAAGGCTCCCTGGATATCGTCGACGCCGGAGGCTTTCATCCCGCCCACCCTTGCGCCGGCATAGAATCCCTTTACGATGTAGTACCGTGCGCCGAAGCCAAGTCCAAAGGAGGTGGAGGCGTCGGTATCGGTCACTTTCGACACGCCGATCTGCAATTCGCCGGTGATCGCCAGACGGTCGATCACGAAATAGCCGGCGCCCGCTTCGATGCTAAAGTCGGTCGAGCTATACCCGCTGACGGAGGTGATGCTGAGGTCGACGCCGCTGGTACGGGCGAAAAGCATGATGTCGCCGCGGTTGAATTCCTGTCCGGTCGAGGCTTTCGGCGCTTTCCGCGCCGGGGACTGCTCTGTCGTGTTGCTTACCTGGCGATTGGCGGATGCGGTTTCCGGTTCGTGTCGTGGCGGGCGGCTGGCGGCGATGGCCTCGGCGATCATCCGGTCGCCGGCAAGGAGGAAGACCTCTACGCGGCGGTTGGCTGCCCGTCCGTCGGTCGTGGCATTGTCGGCCACCGGCACACG
The DNA here is from genome assembly GCA_031273385.1 of Tannerellaceae bacterium. Taxonomy (GTDB): domain Bacteria; phylum Bacteroidota; class Bacteroidia; order Bacteroidales; family Tannerellaceae; genus DFXE01. Next base: position 11,896 of record JAISRY010000124.1, read on the forward strand.
GTCGCCCTTACCCTCCACCAGCCGGAACTGCTCATCGGGCACTCCGCGCGTCTTGAGGTAATCGACCACCACGCGGGCACGCCTTTCGGAGAGTTCGAGGTTCCGCTGAACGCTCTGTTGGGCGGTGGCGTTGCGCCATTTCGAGTTGTCGCTATGCCCCAGCACCTCAACGACGACGGCCTTGTTCTCGAGCAATACCGTTGCCAGTTTCGAGAGCTGCGTTTTAGCCGCCGCGGTGGGTTCGTTGCTGCCGGTGGCCGCAACAATCCCGGCATCGAAAGTAACCAATACAGCCGGCAACCCGCTGTCGTCGTTTATCGCCTCAACTTTGACGCCCTCCATAGCTTGAAGCGCCCCGGCCACCCTGCTCATCTTACGCCCAATCACTTTGCCCGCCGCCTCGTCAACGTCCGCCTCCTGCGCCCAAACGCCGACGGCAGCCATCAGGAAGAGGGCAATAAATAATGTTATCTTTTTCATCTCTTTCTACATTTAAATTGTTTCAGAATAACTTCGTAATACACACAAAAAAAGCGTGCAAACCTTTTTGCTATTGGTTTACACGCTTTTTGGTATTCGTAAGCTCGGAGGGCTGGATTTTCATAACCGCAGGTCAGCGACCTGCGGCTGCATGATACAGACCCTCTCTCTGCCTAAAAGGCAGGACAATCTCTTGAGATATAAAACAGTCCTGCCTTTCAGGCAGTAATTAGTGTGGTTGTCCTCCACCGCAGGTCGCTGACCTGCGGTTATGAAAATCATGCCCTCCGGGCATATAGATGTATCCGTCATTGCGAGTACCCAATAAACTGCGTTTATCAAAAAGAGAAATGACGGCGATTGCTTGATTTCCAGACGATTACAATCAAGTGGTGTCCGTCATTGCGAACGCAGTGAAGCAATCCAGAGGTGTGCCTGTGTGTCGCACTCCTGGATTGCTTCACTGCGTTCGCAATGACGAGTACTATTTGATTTTCAGGAGATTGTGATTCTTCGTCATTATAAGTGGAGACTTCTTACTGAACGTGTAAACCAATATGTCAAAGAACGATTTTTCTTTGCGCAAAGAAATTTACGGCAATGCGCATCCGCGTAAACGGCAATGCGCATAGAAATTTACGGGAATGCGCATAGAAATTCTCAACTCTCAACTCTCCATTCTCAACTCTCAACTCTCAACTCGCTCTCACGAATTCCACGCGGCGGTTTTTGGCTCGTCCTTCGTCGGTGTTGTTGTCGGCGATGGGGGCGCTTTGGCCTTTGCCGGCGGACTGGAGGCGGTCGCGGGCGATGCCCATTTCCACCAACTTATCGACGATGGCCTTGCTGCGGGCTTCGGAGAGGGACTGGTTGGCGGCGGCGTTGCCGGTGGCGTCGGTATGTCCCTCGACCGAGAAACTGAGGTCGGGGTTGTCCGTCATCAGCGCGACGATACGGTTGATCTCGCCCATTGATTCGGGCTTGATCGTCGATTTACCTACGTCGAACGTGATGCCGTATGTGACGAACTTGCCGTCGCTCATCATCCTGTCGTAGAGCGGGACGGCGCCCCGGGCGATGCGGACGTTGGCGATGTATTTGTCTTTCCCCGCTGTGCCGTATCCCGTCCAGAACGTCACCCACCCCGGAGGATAGGCCACGTTGGGGACATTGGCAATACGCGAGCCGTTGATGTAGATCTTCAAGGCACGCTTGTTGAACGACACCGCGACATGATTCCAACCGTTGGACGCGAGCTTGATGTCCTCCGTATTGCCGGTGCTTGTGCCATTGCTGTTTTTCCAACCGTAGGAGAAGCTCTTCGGGTTGCCGTCCGAAGACCAGGTCAGTGTAAACACCTCGTCGTCTTTGCGGTCTTCCGGCCCCATGAAGTCAATTTGCCAGCTTCCCCCGCACTTTTCAGCCGATTGGAAATAGTCGAACTCCAGCGTGAACTTATCGCCGAGGTAGTTCTTCGGCGTTTTCATCAACGGCTCGATCCATGCATCTTCACTGATCATATTGATCACCTTTCTCCCGTTAACGGCGGCGATTTCGGCATTGCCGCGATGCAACTCCCACTGGGAGGGGAACTCGCCCAACCGTTCGCCCGCCTGGTCATCGTCGAAGATGATCTCATCGCCCGCGACGAAGTCCGATTTGGCGTAGGCCATTTCGACGGTATTGGCGGAGGGCGCCGGGGTGTCGACCGGGGTATCGCCGCCGGTGTTCGCGACGCCGGCGACATCGGCGTTGCCGGTATTCGCGACGCCGGTGTCCTTGCCACCGTCCTTGTCCTTGTAGGTGTCGAGGTCGGTGGCTTTGTCGATGGTTTTACCGACGGCTTCTTCGGTTTTCTGCTCGGCTTTGCGCTCTACGGTTTTCTTGGCTGCGTTTTCGATGGCCTTACCCAACCGCTTGCCAAACTGTGCCTGCGCCGTGCCGCATACAAGCAGAAAAGCGAGCATTGCTACTAAAATCTGTCCTGTTTTCATCACTTATCATTTGAATTGGCCAAGGCCGTAATTGGCCAAGGCCGATCTTCGATTCGTAATTCGTAATTGATAATTCGTAATTGATTAAAACCGATAGGCTACGCCCGCCGAAATCAGAAACCGGCTCCCATCGCTGATCTTGTACTTCAGTTCGCCGTTGAGAACCAGTTTGTCGGTCAGTTCGTAGTCGATACCTCCGCCAAGGTTGAACGCAAAATCCGTACTGGATGAGCTTCCGCCTCCATACGAAATCCCTCCCATATTCACCGACGGGACACTGGCGCTTCCCCCCAGGATACCAAAGCCGGCCAACGGATAGAGCTTGATCTTATCCGCTACGGAAAACAGCCAATGCGCATTCACGCTCAAATCCCACATACTGACGTAATCCTTTTTCAGGAAGTAGGTAAACGAAGCTTCCGCACGAAGAGGATCCAATATGTTATACTGAAACTTCGCGCCGATCCCGAAATTGGTATAGCTGTCGCCCGTACCCAATACCAGGTTACCCCCCACAGCCATATCACCCTTTACCTGTGCATCGGCTGCCACACTCATTGTAACTACCGCGATTGCAACAATCGCCACTCTCTTAAAAACACCTTTTGCTTGCATAACTTTTAAAATTTAAATTGATGAATAAAATGTAATATCGTTAGCTGTTCGGTAACGAATTGATGTACTCGATATCCTCTTCGGACATTCCGCCGTAGTCGGTCACCAGCCATACGATGTCCTGCAATCGGTTGACCTGGTCGAAGTAGGTGTCGTAGTCTGTCCGGCTTGTGGGGGAGAACTCTTCGATGTTGATTTTCTTGTTCTTGACACGGTCGCACAGGTCGAGCAGCGGCCTGGCATTGCTCACCACTCCCAGCACGTAAACGTCGCTACGATGCGCCGAATTTTTGCTTGCATTGCCGCAATAGAACGAGAGGGAGAGGTGATAGTCGTCGTTGGGGGGAATGGTGATTGTCACCTTTTTGATCAACACACCGTTTTGGCTCTCACCGCTTTCGGAAAGCAGGACAGTGGCCGCAGGGAAAGTGACCGTTACCGGCGTCGAGCGACTGTTGCGCATGGGTATCAGCAGGTCGACAAAGCCGTAGCCGCTACCGAAATAGTGGATTAAGACCTCCTCCCCAACACGTGTCCGGGGTACGGAGGCTTTCGTTTCGGCAACGCCGCTCTTGTTGATGAACGAACGTGCTGTAAAGCTTGCGCCGGAAGCGTAATTGATATTCCAATAGTCGTCCTGATCCGCCGCTCCGGTGATCTCTTCTATCAGCTCGATGCCGTCGGGCAACTGGAAAGGCGCTCCGGTCAGTTCGCCGTCGGTTTCTCCCAGTCCGGGTATTTCACCGGCGTTGTAATCTACTGCCTCCTGCTCCTGCTCATCCTCTGTCTTTTCGCAGCCTGCAAGCAGCACGGCGCATATCCCGAGAAGAGGCCAGAAAGATGCCCATTTTAATACTGATGTTCTCATGATTAAGTCTATTAAGTTTATTAAGATGATTAAGTTTTTTAAGATTCTTAAGATTCTTAAGGGTCTTAAGATTCGTAATTCGTAATTCGTAATTCGTAATTTATCTCGGTGTGAACGAGTTCGCCGGGATTTCCAGTTCGGCCTCTTGTGCTACCATGACCATACCGCAGGTTTCTGTCAACATCGTGACGCCTCTCCAGACTCCCAGGCGCACATCGCATACCTGGCCGGTGTCGTAATCGGTGTAGCCGTCCTCGATCGTATAGATGGTGCTGGCTCTGCCGGCAATCGTCTCGGTGCCCGTTTGGGTTATGGTATAGCCGCCGTAGGTTCCTATATCGCCGCTAAACTGGTATGCGATGGAATAGTCGATCTGGTCGAACGGTATGTACTGGGTCATATCCATCCATTCTTCGCCTGTATAGGCGTAATACTTCCTGGCTATAAAGTCCATAATAACGATGTTGAGGCCGTCTTCCGTTTCCGTTTCGATGCGCATGCGCTTGCCGTAATCGTCGAAGACCAGCGTATAATAGAGGACGCCGTCACTACCGGCGCCAGGGTAAGACATTAAGTATTTTACGCGGGCGCACTTGGTGGCAAAGAAGCTGCCCTCGGGCGCCTCGGGATCGTCGTTGTCGAGGCAGGGCAGGCTGATGTCGCGCGTATAGATGGCGTTGGCCGGCTGTCCGGGTACGGTGTGGGAGACGACGGGGGAGTAGTCGCCGTAGTCTTCGCTCCTGACGGTGACGGTGACGGGTGTGTTGGCCGGAACGGTGGCGCTGTATTCGCCGGTGTTTCCGGTAACGGCGTTTACCTGCCCTACCCTTACCATGACGTTCTTCACCGGATCGTCGTTGCAGTCGGTTACCGTTCCTTTGATGGTGGCTACCGGCTGGGTGGGATCGACATCGTTGAGGCATGGCAGGCCGATGTCGCGCGTATAGATGGCGTTGGCCGGCTGTCCGGGTACGTCGTAGGAGACGACGGGGGAGTAGTCGCCGTAGCTTTCGCTCCTGACGGTGACCGTTACGGGCGTATTGGCCGGAACATAGACCATGTAATCGCCGGTACTTCCGGTCAGGGCGGCTGTTTCGTCAACCGTTACGAGGACATACTTCACGGGATCACCCTTGCAGTCGGTGACTTTCCCTTTGATGGTGACGATGCCCTCCCACGTGTCGATATTGTGCCACGAGAAATGCGTCACCTTGCCGACATAGGCGTCCCCATTGCGCGTGGCCATTCCCTCTTCGACCCAGATGCCGCGGTCTTCGTCGAAGTACCAGAGCGGGATGGTGGCGGGTAGGTTGTCCTCCTTACCGGCGGGGATGGGGTAGGTCATTTCGGCCTCGGCGCCCTCGCGGAGTTGCAGGGGGTTGCCGCTGTCGTCGGTCAGTGTCACTTCGGCCATTCCGTAGGTGATGAGCTTCACCTGGCTGTCGTCGCTGCGGAGGGCGATCAGGTCGCCTCCGGGCATCAGGGTGGCCAGGTCGGGGTTGTTGGGATCGAGGTAAAAGATGTCGGCTTTCACATTGCCGGTATAGGCCGATCCGTCTGCTTTCACCAAGGACGAAGCGGGCAGGCTCACCTGCATATCCCCGGCTTTCAGCGTCTTGGCGGCGCCGGCGGCAAAGGTCTCCTGCGACGTGCAGGCGGAATTGCCTTTGGGCTGCATCACCACCTCGAGGTTCATTTCATTCGCTTTCACGCCCGAACGCGTAATGGGGAAGTAGCCGCTTTTGTCGAACTTCAGCACGGCGCGATTCTCCACGATACCTACTTCGGTAAAGGTAAAGACGCCCTCGCCGTCGGTCGTCGTGCCGGCCGTACCGGTCGATACTTTGACATCGCTCAACAGGGCGCCCGTCACATCTTTCACGACGCCCCGGAAAGTCACATTTTCCATCGTCACATTCACCGCCGGCTTGTCGGTATCGTCTCCGCCGCCGTCGTCGTCGGGATTGGGATCATCCTTTGTGCAGGCTGCGAAAGCCGCCATCACCAAAGCTACTGCGAGGCAGGCCGCTTTCGCCGCCCTGTTCCTCCATAAAACAAAGACTGTTTCCATCGTTGGTTAGTTTTTGACACAGGTAAAAAAATACGATACAAAGATTCACCCTCTTTTCCAGCCCGATATGAGTAAATTTACTCATTTAGTGTGAGTAATTTCACTTAATCATAGACTATATGGTACGCGAAAAAACGGACGAAGAGAGGGCAAAAGAGAGAAAGGGATATGTAGAAAAGAACGAAACGCAATCCGAAATACCTTTTTAAATTCCATTGTTGAGCATCCCTCATACGGTATGCCTTATAAATTATCCGGAGCAAGGAAACATGCTCCGGATTTTTTTTGCACCTTTTGTGTCTTCTCGGTGTCATTTCAGTGTCATTTCGGTGTCATCTGTTTTTCTCCCAATCCCCGTTTTCAGCCCAAAAAGGGGTAAAATGGTGGGGTAAAAAGGAAAAAGTAGGGGAAGAAAAAAGGCTTTCCCACCACTCTTTTTTATCTCTCTTTTCCTCTCTAGAAGAGGGAAGAGAGGAGTAAATGGTGGAGTGGTGAAGAGAAAAAGGGAAAATGAAAACTTATACTTCTACTTTGGTAAAATAAAAACATGGCTTATTTCATTGTCAAATGATTTATTATCAGTATCTTTGGAGGAGTAAAATAACCCCTCTGGTCAAATTTGATAATGAATCAAAAACGAACAGAGAAAAAAAAT
>JAISRY010000125.1 GCA_031273385.1 Tannerellaceae bacterium
CGACATGACGTTCTTGCTTGCGCTCGGTCCCCCCTAACGGGATTGCTATCGCCGTTATTTCCCTTTTTGATAAACCTGGTTTATTGGGTACTCGCAATGACGGATACTACTTGTTTTTCAGGTGATTATGATTCGTCGTCATTATAATGTCGGCGTAATGGGGGGCAAAAGGAATCACCTGTCGATAGGTTTGCCTCCTATGGAGGCAGAGGTGGGTGGTCATCCATTCGTATACAGTAGCCTTAGGCTACTGCTTAGCTATGTTAGCTCTCTCCGAGAGCCTTTCAACTCTCAATTCTCAACTCTCAACTCTCAACTCAAAACAGTGCTGCTACTTTTTCCAGCGCCATGCTGCGTGAGCCTTTGATTAGGATGTAGTGGTTTTTTAGGGGGGTCGTTTGTAGTGCGGCGATCAGCTCTTCGGTGGAGGCGAATGTGGTGAAGGGGCTGGCGGTTTTTGCGAACTCTTCCCCGCAGAGGAGTACCTTGTCGAAGTGGCAGGCTTTGAGCTGTTCGACCACTTCGCGGTGCAGCGTTTCGCTGGTTGCGCCCAGCTCTTTCATGTCTCCCAGGATGACGGCTTTGGGGGAGAGGGGGAGGTGGGCGAAGTTGTCCAACGCCGCACGCATACTGGCGGGGTTGGCGTTGTAGGCGTCGATAATCAGGTGGTTGGTGCGGGCTTCCTTGTATTGTGAGCGGAGGTTGTCCGGCTGGTAGGCGGCGATGGCGCGGCTGATCCGTTCGGCGGGGATCTTGAAGTGGCGGCCTACGGCTACGGCGGCCAGGAGGTTGTCCAGGTTGTAGCTTCCGATCAGCTGCGTTTCGACGGTATGGGTTTTGAATTGCTGTTTCCAGTCGAATGTCAGGTAGGGGGTGTTGCCGGCGACGTGCCCGCAAACGAAAGCCTCTTCGGATTCTCCGTAGGTCACCTGTTCGATGCCCTGCCCGATGGCTTGCAATACGTCGTCTTCCTTTTTGATAAAGATCACCCCTTTTGTGCGGCGGAGGTATTCGTAGAGTTCGGCTTTTGTGTTGAGGATGGCGTCATACGATCCGAAGCCCTCGAGGTGCGCCGTCCCTATATTGGTGATGATCCCGTAGTTGGGCTGTGCGATAGCGGCCAGTTCTTTGATCTCTCCCTGGCGCCTCGCCCCCATTTCGATGACGGCCATTTCGTGTTCGTGGGTCATGCGGAGCAGCGTCAGCGGCACGCCGATATGGGTATTCAGGTTTCCCTCGGTATAGAGGACGTTGTATTTTGTCGACAGGACGGCGGCGAGCAGCTCTTTTGTGGTGGTTTTCCCGTTCGATCCCGTGATGGCGACGAGGGGTACGCCCATGGCTTTGCGGTGGCGCGCGGCCAGTTGTTGCAAGGTTTTCAGCACGTTTTCCACGAGGATCGTCCTTTCGTTGACGGCATAATCGGGATTGTCGATGATGGCGTAAGCCGAGCCGATGGACAACGCTTTTTCGGCAAATTGGTTTCCGTCGAACCGTTCTCCCCTCAAGGCAAAAAACAGCGACCCTTTGGGGCAGTTCCGGCTGTCGGTGGTTACTTTTGGGTGATGCAAAAATAACCCGTATACTTCAGATATGTCCATACACTTGGTGTTGAATAGCGTTTTGTAAAGTACAAAAGTAGCGGATATTATAATATTTCCTTACTTTTGTGGGAAATAGTGCATTAATTTTATTCACGTGGATTGTAAGTCTATTAATATCAAGGGTTCTCTCGTTACTTTGGAAGCTCCTTTCATCATGGGGATTTTAAATATCACCCCCGATTCGTTCTATGCCGGCAGCCGGAAACAGACGGAGGCGGAAATCGAGCGGCGGATAGAGGAGATCGTTTCCGAAGGGGGAGACATCATTGACGTCGGGGGATACTCGTCGCGCCCGGGCGCCCTGGACATTCCGGAAGAGGAGGAGAGGGAACGGCTGGCCTTTGCGCTGGCTATCATAAACCGGCTGTGCCCGGCGGCGGTTGTTTCGGTGGATACGTTTCGCGCCGGCGTCGCCCGTTATTGTGTGGAGGAGTTCGGGGTGGCCATCATCAACGATATTGCCGGCGGGGAGCTGGATGCGGCGATGTTCGAAACGGTTGCGGACCTGCAGGTTCCTTATATTATGATGCACATGCGGGGGACGCCGCAAACGATGCAGCAGTACACCGAGTATGACCATTTGATGGAGGATATCAGGCGTTACTTTTCCGAAAAGGTGCATCAGCTCCGGCAGATGGGGGTAAACGATATTATTCTCGACCCCGGCTTCGGCTTCAGTAAAACGTTGGAACAGAATTATACGCTGTTGCGCCGCTTGGGGGATTTCGGGATGTTCGAGCTTCCCCTGCTGGTCGGCGTTTCCCGCAAGGGGATGATTTATAAGGTGCTCGGCGGTACGCCCGGGGATAGCTTGAACGGGACGACGGCGCTGCATACGATGGCGTTGCTGAACGGGGCGGATATCCTGCGGGTACACGACGTGAGGGAGGCGGTCGAAGTAGCCCGGTTGGTGGCGGAATATAAAAAAGGATAAGCGTTATGTGGATGCATATCGGGATAAAGGATTTAATTGATATATTGCTGGTCGCCCTCTTTCTGTATCAGACTTACCGGCTGATGAAAGGGACGGGCACGGCGGCTATCTTCAGCGGCGTGGTCTCTTTCATTATTGTGTGGATACTGGTCTCCCAGGTGCTGGAGATGCGGCTGATGGGTGCGATATTGGACAAGTTTATCAGCGTAGGCTTCATTGTGCTGATTATCCTGTTCCAGGATGAGATCCGCCGGTTCCTGCTGGCGCTCGGATCGCACCGGGGATGGAAATTTATTTCCAAAATATTCTCCAAGAAAACAAACCGGGACAATGAGAACGAACACCGGTATGTAACGCCCGTGGCGCTTGCCTGTATGAATATGGCACGCAGGAAAACCGGCGCGCTGATCGTCGTACAGCGGGATATGGACTTGTCGATCTACGAGCATACGGGGGAGATGTTTAACGCCGACGTCAACGCCCGCCTGATTGAAAATATCTTTTTTAAAAACAGTCCGTTGCACGACGGGGCGATGATCATTGCGGACAACCGGATCAAGGCGGCGGCCTGTATCCTGCCGGTCGCCCAGAACGCGGTCATACCGAAAGAGCTGGGATTGCGCCACCGCTCGGGGCTGGGTATGTCGATGGAAACGGACGCGCTGGTGGTGATCGTCTCCGAAGAGCGGGGGAAAATATCGGTCGCCCACAAGGGGAAACTGGCGATTCACGTCACGGCGGAAGAGTTGCAACAGCTCCTTTCCGGGGAACGGGAGGTCGCCAACCTCTGTTAAATGAATATTATCATTACTTTTGTCCCCAAAAGGGGAAAATAACTATATTAATAATATAAATTTCCAACCATTATGGATTTAATTGAAGACATTATTGCACGTGCGAAAGCAAACCGCCAACGCATCGTTCTGCCCGAAGGGACGGAAGAGCGGACGCTCAAAGCGGCCGACCGCCTGTTGGCCGACCGTGTCGCGGATATTATTTTGATCGGGAATCCGGCGGAGATCAGGGAGCTTGCCGCCGGTTACGGATTGTGTCACATCGAGAAAGCGGCCATCGTCGATCCGGCGGACCACCCGAAGAAAGAGGCTTATGCCGACTTGCTTTTCCGATTGCGCGAGAAGCGGGGGATGACCCCCGGGAAAGCCGCCGTGTTGGTCGAAGACCCGCTGTACCTCGGCTGCCTGATGATTAAGGCGGGAGATGCGGACGGGGAGATCGCGGGCGCACGAAATACCACGGGGGATGTGCTTCGCCCCGCGCTTCAACTGGTCAAAACGGCGCCGGGGATGAGTTGCGTATCGGGTGCGTTCCTGATGTTTACGAAGAACGAGCGGTATGGGGAGAGCGGGCTTCTGGTCTTTGCCGATTGTGCGGTTATTCCTGACCCGACGGTCTCCGAGCTGGCGGAGATCGCCGTTGCGACAGCCGCGACGACCCTGGCGATCACCGGCATGGAGCCGCGTGTGGCCATGCTGAGCTTTTCGACGAAAGGAAGCGCCACGCATGAGAAGATCGACAAGGTCGTTGAGGCCACCCGTCTGGCAAAGGAGATGGCGCCCCACCTGAAGATAGACGGCGAATTGCAGGCCGATGCGGCCTTAGTCCCCTCGGTCGGCGCACAGAAAGCGCCCGGCAGCGAGATAGCGGGAAAGGCGAACGTATTGGTATTCCCGTCGCTCGAAGTGGGGAATATCGCCTACAAACTGGTGCAGCGGCTGGGAGATGCGGAGGCGGTCGGCCCTGTCTTGCAGGGGATGGCGGCGCCGGTGAACGACCTGTCGCGCGGCTGTTCGTCCGACGATATTTATAAAATGGTAGCCATTACCGCGAATCAGTCGATAGGAATTAAAGCGGCAAAACTAAAGGGATAAACAAAAGATAAAAGGAATAGAAAAATGAAGATATTGGTATTAAATTGCGGCAGCTCGTCGGTGAAGTATAAGCTTTTCGATATGGAAAGCCAGGAGGTGCTGGCGCAGGGCGGCGTAGAGAAACTGGGTTTGCCCGGCTCTTTCTTGAAGTTCACACAGCCGGACGGCAAAAAGGTGGTATTGGAGCATGACTTGCCGGAGCATACGGCGGCCATCGAGTTTATCCTGAGTATATTGACGGACAAGCAGTATGGCTGTCTCACCTCCTACGACGAGATAGACGCCGTAGGGCACCGCGTCGTACATGGCGCGGAAGCGTTTAGCAGCAGCGTGGAGATCACGCCCGAAATGATCGGCAAGATGGTGGAATGTATCGACCTCGCCCCCTTGCACAACCCGCCGAACCTGAAAGGGATCCGTGCGATGAGCGCCCTGATCCCGGGTATACGGCAGGTCGGCGTGTTCGATACGGCGTTTCACCAGACGATGCCCGACTATGCCTATATGTATGGGCTGCCCTATTCGTTGTATAAGAAATACGGTATACGCCGCTATGGGTTTCATGGGACGAGCCACCGGTATGTTTCCCGGAGGGCGTGCGACCTGTTGGGCGTACCCTACGAAAAGCAGCGTATCATTACGGCACATGTTGGCAACGGCGGATCGGTGACGGCGATCAAAGAGGGCAAGTCGCTTGACACTTCCATGGGGCTGACCCCTGTCGAGGGGCTGCTGATGGGTACGCGTTGCGGCGACATAGACGCCGGCGCACTCGTTTACATTATGGACAGGGAGGGGATGGATGCCAAAGCCGTGTCAGACCTGATCAATAAACGAAGCGGCGTATGGGGGCTTTCGGGCATCTCTTCCGATATGCGCGAGATAGAGGCTGCCGTCGCTACGGGCGACCGCCGCGCGATCCTTGCGATGAATGTCTATAACTACCGGATCAAGAAATATGTCGGGGCGTATGCCGCCGCGCTGGGAGGGCTGGATATCCTGGTATTCACCGGTGGGGTGGGGGAGAACCAATGGACGACCCGCGCCGCCGTTTGCCAGGGAATGGAGTTTATGGGTATCCGTTTCGATACGGAAAAGAACAACGGGATGCGCGGCGAAGAGATGGTGATCAGTACGCCCGACAGTCCCGTAACCGTTATGGTGATACCCACCGACGAAGAATACATGATCGCATCCGATACGCTGGAGATACTAAAAAATACACATTTGTAGGTATTGTACCACCCCGTATTTTGTCGGAACTTTGCCCTGAAGAATAAACATCATCAATAAAGGTAAAAATGAAGAAGATTGGAATTTTTTATGGCTCTTCCACAGGAACAACGGAAGATATCGCGCAACGTATTGCGGATAAGTTAGGCGTTCAACAGGGTGATATACACAATGTCGGCGACGCGGATGTACAGGCGGTTACCCCGTATGACGTCTTGATTTTGGGGACTTCGACGTGGGGCGTCGGCGATCTGCAGGACGATTGGGAGGATTTCCTGCCCAAGCTGAAGAAACAGGATCTGTCCGGTAAGGCGGTGGCGTTTTTCGGGACGGGCGACTGCTCCTCTTTCAGCGATTCGTTTTGCGATGCGATGGGTGCGCTGTATACCGGGTTGCAACAGGCGGGATGTTCCTTTTGCGGGGCGTTCAGCGTGGATGGGTATTCGTATGACGACTCCACAGCCGTCGTCGACGGCCAATGGGTCGGGCTGGCAATAGATGAAATCAACGAAAGCTTTTTGACGGACAGCCGTATCGCCCAATGGGCGGAAGAATTGAGTAAAGCGTTGTAAAGGGGCTTCGCTTATAGGGCGGACGCTTACTCTTCAAGCTCGAACTGTTTCAGTTCGAGCTTTTTTCCGTCCCATTCGATATACGAAAAGTGTGTCATCCAATCGCCGCCGATCAGGAGGCGGGATGTGCGGCTCAGCATGATGTCGAGCATGATATGCCGGTGGCCGAAGATAAAGAAATGGATGTCGGGATGGGTGTTGAGGTATTCTTTTGAGAATTGGACAAGGTATTCGCCCGCTTCGCCCAGGTATTCCTGCGATTCTTTCTCCTCCAGTCCGCTCTCCCTGCTGTTTAACGACCAGCCGAGCGCAAAGGCGAATGTCCAGCGCGGATGGATTCCGGCATACAGCCACTGGCAGAACTTGTTGCGGAACAGCGCCCTAAGAAACCGGAACGGGCGGCTGCGGAAATCCACCTCGTCGCCATGCCCCAGGAAAAAGCGCTTCCCCAACAGCTCCACCGTCACCGTATCGCGGTGGATCACCGCCCCTATCTCTTTCGGGAAATAGTCGAACAGCCAGACGTCGTGGTTTCCGGTGAAGAGGTGGATTTCCACCCCGTCGTCCGACAGTTCCGCCAGCTTGCCGAGAAAGCGGATATACCCTTTCGGCACGACATATTTGTATTCATACCAATAATCGAACATATCCCCCAGGAAGTAAATCGCCAAGGCGTCATGCCTGACGCTTTCCAACCAGCGCACGAGCCTCTTCTCCACGGCCACCGGGTCTTTATGGAAACGGGCGCCCAGGTGCGCATCCGATGCAAAATAGATTTTCTTTCCGCTTTCTTCCATCAGGGAGGGCGCTGGGTTATAAAAAGCCTAATTCCAGTTTGGCCTCTTCCGTCATCATCTCCCTGTCCCACTCCGGCTCGAAAACAAGGTTGATATCGACATGCCCTACCCCCTCGACGGATTCCACTTTCATGCGGACGTCTTCTATGATAAAGTCTGCCGCCGGGCAGTTCGGCGCGGTGAGCGTCATGTCGATCTGCACGTTCCGCTCATCGTCTACCGCTACACGGTAGATCAGCCCGAGATCATATACATTGACGGGAATTTCCGGGTCATATACGGTCTTTAGCATGGCGACGATCGCCTCTTCGGTTTGGAGAAATTCATTTTCCATACGTATAAGCCCCGGTATTATTCGCGTATACGCCCTACATAAGAGCCGTCGCGCGTATCGACTTCGATCTTTTCGCCCTCGCCGATAAACAGGGGGACGCGGACTTCCGCGCCTGTCTCGACCGTAGCGGGCTTTAAGGTATTGGTAGCCGTATCCCCTTTCATGCCGGGTTCGGTATAGGTGACGGTCAGCACGACATGTGCCGGTAGTTCGCACGTCAGGATAGTTTCGCTTGAGGCGTGCACCATCGCTTCCACCATATCGCCCTCTTTGAGGAACTGGACGCCGCTGATGCTTTCGCCGGGGATAGAGATTTGTTCAAACGTTTCGGGATGCATAAAGTTATACCCCAGTTCGTCCTTGTACAGAAACTGATACGGACGCCGTTCGATACGTACCTCTTCAACCTTGACACCCGAGTTCCACGTCTTGTCGATCACGCGCCCCGTCGTGACGTTTTTCAGCTTCGTCCGTACAAAAGCCGGCCCTTTCCCCGGTTTGACATGGAGAAATTCCACGATAAAATAATAAGTCCCGTCGATATCAAGACACATTCCATTTCTAAAATCAGCAGTACTAGCCATACAATTTTTTTATATAAAAGCGTTAATAATGAATTGAGTGACAAAAATACGATTTCCCGCCAAAACAAACAAGGTCGTCTGCTCACAAAGTGTCAAATAAATGGATATAAGGCTCAAAAGAATACAATTTATTCCGTTGCGCACCGGTTATTTCTTTGACGATGCCGAGTTTTTCCATATCCGTCATCAGATTATAGGCCGTTTGTGGCGTCTTATTGATTAAGCCGGTCGCTTCGGCGACCGAAATAACCGGTTTCCTGTAAAGATGGTCAAGCAATATCCGTGCGTAGGCGCCACGTCTTCCCAACCGGTCGGTCTGGATTTCGATCGACTGCTTCAGGCGCATGATGGCGGTTAGCGTGTCGACACCTTTCTGAGCGGTTTCTATGATCCCTGCCAGGAAAAACTTCAGCCATTGCGCGATATCGTTGTGGGTTCTTACCCGCGTCAGGTTGTCGTAATACAGCATCCTGTGCCGTTCAAAGAAATCGGACAGGTAGAGGATAGGGCGTTTCAGGATCCCTTTACTGATCAGATACAGCGTGATCAGCAACCGCCCCGTACGGCCGTTGCCATCCAGAAACGGGTGAACGGTCTCGAACTGGTAATGAATCAATGCGATTTTAATCAAGTCGGGAATGTCGTCATCCTGCGCATTGGCAAAACGTTCGATATCGGACATCAGATCGGCTATCTCATGACTAAACTCCCCGGGCTGCTTGTGCTGTCCCCGGACGTCATGCAACAAAACCTTGTGCGCCTGCTTGATCAGTCGCGAAGAAAAGGGCAACGTATCAAGCAGCTCAACCGCTTCATTCATCGCCGCGATATAGTTTTGCACCTCTTCCCAATCGTTTCTTCTTTCAAGCTGGACATCCAGTTTGTTCAGAAAGGCCTCTCCCATCTTTGTCTGCGTCCCCTCTATTTTCGACGATTGAGTCGCTTCTTTGGCGATGTGCATCTGAATAAATAATTCGATATCAATATATTCTGAATACATATCCAAACGCCCGAGGCACCTGTCCGCCCGGCTTAACAACGAAAGCACCGACATATTATCAATGCACCATTTCCTGCATAACGGCGTTGGCTGAAAACTCTTGTAGTTGTCTTGGGTAATGTATGTACCGGATTTAAACTTCTTCATCTTTCCTCGTT
>JAISRY010000001.1 GCA_031273385.1 Tannerellaceae bacterium
GCTACTGAGGTTGTTTTGTTTAGGGAATTAGGTGAAAATGAGGTTTTTGTCGCACCTCTGGATTGCTTCACTGCGTTCGCAATGACGGACACCACTTGATTGTAATCGTCTGGAAATCATGCTATCGCCGTCATTATAACCGTAGAGGCGTTGCAGGCAACGTCTCTACAACGAAATCATTGATTATAATGACACTCAATAGGTCATGCCGAATTGCCAGAGGGGGATGACGTTTTGGTGGCCTGATTCGACGTCATCCCCCACTTCAAAGGTGATGCCGTTCGCTAAAAAGCCGGCTACGGGGGAGGCGGTTACGTCATGTTTTATGCGCATTTGGTTGAAGAAGAACGTTTCCCGGATATTGCCGGTATTGGAGGCCTCTTCCGCCAGGTTATAGGATAAGTTCGTATTGTCGAGGTATATCTTATCTACCTTTCCTAATCCCCTGATCCCTCCCGTAGCGTCACGCAGCTGGGCGATCATCCCCGCCTCTTCAAGGTATTGGCAATAATCGGCGATGCTGTTCCGGCTGACGGATAGCATGTCCGCTATTTTGGTCAGGTTGGGTTTGAATGGGGCGCTTTTAGCGATAATAGCCAATAGTTGCTTCAACTTCCGGCCTGTCGAAACATTCATGCCGGCATACATCGGGATATCCGTCTCCAGGTTTTGGTTGATGATCTGCTGTAACCTCAGCTCCAACTCGTCGTCCAGAGCGAAAGGGTAGTACCCCCTTTTCAGGTAATCATTGAAAAAGGGCAACGGATGCCTGATTCCGGGAATTTCGACCCTGCGCCCGAGGATATCTTCCAGCGTGCAGGGCGGGACGGATACCTGATGGAACAAGTGCAGGTATTCCCTGAAAGACAAGCCCTGCATGTGATACATGACGACCCTCCGGCTTAGGTCGGAGGCGCCTTTCCTTATATCCAGCACCGAAGAGCCGGTGAAGACCACTTTCAATCCGGGGTGATAGTCATAGATCAGCTTGACCTCTTTCGACCAATCCCTGTATTTATGGATCTCATCGATAAAGAGGTATTTACCGCCCTGATTCACGAACGTATTCGCCAAATCGACCAACCTGTTGTCGGCAAAATAAAAGTCCTCGACGGTGACATAAAGCGTTTCCGCCGGATTCAGGCGCTCTTTGATGTATTGCAGGACTAACGTCGTTTTCCCCACCCCGCGAGGGCCGGTAAGCCCTATCAGGCGGCTGTTCCAATTGATACCGGCATACATGTAGCGAAAGAAGCGGGTATCCGTCTCTTTGAGGAGTTTATGGAAATGTCCGGCTAACTTATCCATACCCGCACGTCAAGGTTGTTTGCCGATATAGGCAAGGATGCCGCCGTCGACGTAGAGGACGTGGCCGTTGACGAAGTCGGAGGCGGAGGAGGCCAGGAATATGGCCGGCCCTTGCAGGTCTTCCGGCGTTCCCCAGCGGGCGGCGGGCGTCTTGGCGATGATAAAGGAGTTGAACGGGTGGCCGGCTTCGCGGAGCGGAGCGGTCTGCGGGGTGGCGATATAGCCCGGCCCGATACCGTTGCACTGGATGTTGTATTCGCCGTATTCGGAGGCGATATTGCGCGTCAGCATTTTCAGGCCGCCTTTGGCTGCGGCGTATGCCGACACCGTTTCGCGCCCCAGCTCGCTCATCATCGAACAGATATTGATGATTTTACCTCCCCCTTTTTTTATCATGGAGGGGATAACGGCTTTCGCGACGATGAATGGGGCGTTCAAATCCACGTCGATCACTTGCCGGAAGTCGGCGGCGGACATCTCGTGCATCGGGATGCGTTTGATGATCCCGGCATTGTTGACCAGGATATCCACGACGCCGATCTCCTTTTCTATCGTTGCCACCAGCGCGTTGACCTGCTCTTCGTCCGTCACGTCGCAGACGTAGCCCGTTGCCTCTACGCCTTTTTCCCTGTAGGCCTCCAGCCCTTTCTCCACCAGGGCGGGAGCGATATCGTTAAATACGATCTTCGCCCCGGCCTCCGCCAATGCCGTCGCCATGGCAAAACCAATACCGTAGGATGCGCCTGTAACAAGCGCTATTTTCCCTTTCAATGAAAAACTTACCATACTTCTATTTCCTCTATTTATATGTGACCAAAAGTGATCCGTTTGTAAATCGTATGCAAATTAAAGAAATTAACAGTTAGAATCTAAATATTAATTCATATTTTTATCCCCAATAATGAAACGAGTTTCAAAAGCGTATATTTATTAATAATGAGTAATATGAAAAAATGGATTATTTTCCTGCTGCCGGCACTGCTGTTTGCCTGCCGGAATGAAAACGTGATCACCACATTCTCAGTCGCTAACCCCTCATCCTTTGAGCGGGCGAACGAACTGGCCGAAGTCTCCCTCGACGCGCTTCCCCCGCTTCCGGAAGAGGGGCTTTTCGTCCTCCTTGACGCCAATAACGCCAATATACCCTACCAGGTTACGTATGACGGGAAACTGATTTTCCCCGTCGCCGTGCCGGCGCATGGGGAGGCGGCGTATACCCTCAAGGCAGGTGTGGCCGGCAAGTATGCCCCCCTTGTCTACGGCAGGCATTATCCCGAACGGAAAGACGATATCGCATGGGAGAACGACCGGATCGCCTTTCGTACCTACGGCCCTGCCTTGCAGGCGACGGGAGAGAAGTCGTACGGGTATGATATATGGGTGAAATGCGTGCCGGAATTTGTGGCCGAAAGTTGGTACGCAAAGGAGCTGGATCCCGAAGTGCGGGCGCAGATCGAAGAGCTGAAAAAGACCGACCGCGCAGCTGCACAGGCGCTATCCGACGCCATCTCCTACCATATCGACCATGGAACGGGGATGGATGCCTATAACGTAGGCCCTACGCTGGGCGCCGGCACGTCGGCTTTCCTCGTGGACGGCGCGATCGTCTATCCCTACTGTTATCATACGTATGAGATACTGGAGAACGGCCCGCTACGCTTTACGGCGAAGCTGGCCTACCATCCGTTGGCGGTCGGGGAGGATTCGAACGTGATCGAGACACGCGTAATCTCGCTGGACGCCGGCTCTCAACTGAACAGGGTGACCATCTCCTTTGAGAACCTGAGCCGCCCGACGCCGCTTGTCACCGGTATCGTCCTGCACGAAACGAGCGACAACTACCATATCGACCCCGCCGACGGCTTCATGGCCTATACCGATTCGATCGACGCACAGAACGGGCAGATATTCGTCGGCGTCGTATGCCCCTCGGAGCTGGACGAAGCCAAAGCGGTATACTTCACCGAAAGCGAAAAGAAAGAGCGTAAGGCCAGCGGACATATCTTGTCGGCCAACCTCTACGCACCCGCCTCCGCCTATACCTATTATACCGGCGGGGGATGGAGCAAATGGGGCTTCCGCGATACCGGCGATTGGGTCGGGTATCTGGCGGAATTTTCACGGAAAATAAAAGAACCTTTGGTGATAACATGTCATAAGTAACGTACATGTAATAACTAACTTAATAAATAAAATAGTATGATTAAAAGAGAAAAAAGCATCGAACTGCTCAATAGGGCGGTTGCAGGCGAAATGACGGCGGTCAACCAGTATATGTACTTCCACTTCCTGTTGGAAGATATGGGATATGACTACCTGGCCGGTTACTTTAAGCGTACCTCTATCGCGGAAATGATACATGTAGAGAAGCTGGCGGAGCGTATTTTGTTCCTCAAAGGCGAGGTTGAACTCCGCTCTTCGTCAGCCGTGGAGAAGATCCACGACGTAAAGGAAATGCTTGAAAAGGCGGAACAGTTGGAGACGGAGACTATCACCAACTACAATGCCTGGGCAAAAGAGTGTGGCGACGCGCTGGACGCCGCTTCCAAAAAACTGTTCGAAAGCCTCATCCTGGAGGAAGAAGCGCATCAGGATCAGTTCGATACCGAAATCAATAACCTCACAAACTTCGGCGAACGCTACCTTGCCCTGCAATCCATCGAACACAGCAAACAAGCATCAAAAGGCATATCAACAACCTAATTAAAACAATAGACATTATGGAATCAAAATTTGTTATATCGGATGTGGTCAAGAGTTCCTGGCAAGCGCTTAAATCGCAGATATGGATATTGGTAGGCCTCCTTATCGGCTTTACGATTATAGCCCTGCTTATCTCTTTGCTCACCTTGCCTTTGGTTCACTCTCTTCTCGGCAATATCGTGGTACAGGTGTTTTCATTGGTTATATCCCTGATCTTTAGCTTGGGATATACAAAGAATTTCTTTCAGGCATTGGATGGCGAAGAGCCGCAATTCTCCGCCTACGGACAGCAAGCGCCGAAGATTCTCACCCTTTTTATCGCCAACATTCTCGTTGCTGTTATTGTGATGATAGGCACGTTGCTGTTAATCATTCCCGGCATCTATTTAGCCCTGCGGTTGCAGTTTTTCGTCGCATTTATAGTGGAAGAAAATGCCGGCATCCTGGATTCGTTGAAACGAAGCTGGGAAATAACCGACCGACAGGTATTCCCACTATTCCTGCTTTTCTTAGCGATGTTCGGCATAATGATTATCGGCGTCATTTTACTTGGTATCGGCATATTTGTCGCTACCCCGCTCTGTTACATGATCTCGTGCTACACATTCCGTAAACTGAATACGCCGACAGTGAACAACGAATAGTGAATAGTGAATAGTGAATAGTGGTATCCGCTTTGCGAGTACCCAATAAACAAGTTTGTCAAAGAGGGGAAATGACGGTTACTATTTGATTTCCATACGATTGTGATTCGTCGTCATTATAACCTTACTGCGTTTGGGTGCATTTGACCAGAGGGTTAAATGCACCCTTGTATCGTTTATTTGGAAAAATGTTGTACCTTTGTACCATAAAGGCTATTTATCTAAAAATAATTATTTATGAATGCAAATCAAATTTCAGATTATGTTATTAGCCTTACTCAAAATAATATAGAGGAGAATTTGACAAATTTAAAACTTCAAAAGATTTTATATTATTTGCAAGGCTACTATTTGGCTATTTATAATGAGAAACTATTTGATGACGAAATAGAATCCTGGAGATACGGCCCTGTTGTAAGTGAAGTTTACCATGCCTACAAAAGTTATGGAAATTACCCTATAGTTCTACCTGATGTAGAAATGAATTTTGATTACCTATCGAGTTCTCAGAAGAAGTTTATAAATAAGGTCTATGCCTATTTCAGGCAATTTTCTGCTATAAAACTAATGGATATGACGCATGATGAACTTCCTTGGAAAACAACTTATGGTAAAGGAATTCCCATTCCGGAAGAATTGTTATGCGACTTTTTCCGAAAGTCAGAGATAAAAGATCATTTCATATTTTCTGATAAGAAGAAAGAAAGAAAAGATGCCGCTCAATTTCTTTTAGCAGATTATATTCATGATACAAACCTAATTGAATCAACAATTTTAGACGCTGAAGATATTTATGAATACTAAAGAAATATGGCTCGTTAACTTTAACCCGACTGTTGGCGCTGAAATTCAAAAGAAGCGCCCTGCTATCATCGTAAATGATAACGGAATTGGCATATTGCCCTTACGTATCATGGTTCCTATAACAGATTGGAATGAGAGATACAACAGCGCTGACTGGATGGTGAAAATCACGCCTGATGCTACGAACAATCTAACTAAGAACTCTGTCGCCGATTGTTTTCAGGTAAAATCTGTATCTACGGATAGATTTGATAGGAAAATAGGGGAAATATCTTCAGCTACCTATGAAAAGATCAAAGAGGCGTTGAGAAACGTTTTAGATCTTTGAAGTAGAGAAAAAGTGTCCACTCACGCAGATTTTATCTTTATTCTGTAAATTCTTTCATTCTGTAAATTCTGATTCGGACAGGGGTTTTTTGTTATGCGAGAAATCGGCGATGACGGGTAGGTGGTCGCTGTAGCCGGCTTCGTGGGTGAAGCCGTAGTAGGTGCGTTTGGGGCGTTGGCCGCGCCAGGTTTTGTCTTTTGTGAGGAGGAACGGGGGGTGGAATAGGCGGACGCTTTGGGGGATGAGGCGGAGGGATGAGCTGCCGGAGATCAGGTTGGGGCTTACTATGATCTGATCCAGCCTGCTCCATTCGCCTTGGTATTTGTGGCTGCCCGGGGGGTCTAACCGGCGGGAGGCGTCGAACAGGTTGACGAGGCTGTCGCCCGTTACCAGGCGCATGCACCGGCTTTCCGGCGGGTCGTTGAAATCCCCCATGAGGAGAAGATGGGGGGTGCGGCGAATGTGGCGGAGCGAATCGCACAGGCTGCGCAACGTTTTCGCCGCATCCAGGCGCCGTCCCTCGCTCTCCTTTTCGCCGCCATATTTGGAGGGGAAATGGCAGACCGCCACATCCAGCGTATCGCCTGTTGCCAATCTGCCCCATACGTGGAGGATATCCCGCGCCGCGCGCTCTCCTGACGCCTGCTGCACGACCGGCGCCGAGCGGTGTCCGATATAGCCGAACCTGTCCCGCTGGTACAGCAGGGCGACGTTGATTCCCCGCCGGTCCCTGCTTTCCGAAATGCAGTAGCGGTAGGATTGGTGTTTTAGCGGCGTACGGGTGAGCAGGTGGGTCAGTACGGTATCGTTTTCCACTTCGCAGAGTCCGATCAGGGCGGGGGTGTCCCATTCGCCTGCTGCTTGAATGACTTTTGCGATCCGTTGCAGTTTGTGGTAGTACCGGCTTTCGCTCCATCGCCGGCTGCCGGAGGGGAGAAACTCGTTGTCGTCCGTCGCCGGATTATCTTTCGTGTCGAACAGGTTTTCCACATTGTAGCTCATCACGCGGAAAAGCGCCTGCGTCCGTGCGGCGGGGGAGAGGGCGAAGAGGAAAACGAGGAGGGCGGTTACGGTTTTGCCCATCTGTCAGCGCTCCTCCTTTTCCGGGGTGGGGACATATTCGGCGGCTCCTATGTCGGGGCCATCTTCGCTGGTCAGGCGGTTGACGCCGTAGCGGTCGACAGGATACTGTCCGGCGATTACAGGGTCGGCTTTACCGATGGCGACCTGCTCTTTTTCCGCCACGCCCTGTTCATCCTTGCCGGTTTCCAGGCGGAAGTCATACACGAACGTCTGATCCTCGCCGTCCCAACTCAGTAGCTTATAGGCGGGGCTTTCTTCAAACTGTACGTTGACGAAAGCGGGGTTGTCGATCTTTTTCGTCTTTACCACGCAGTGGTTGAAAAGATACCGGGCGGCAACGTCGCCCTCCAGCCTGATCTCCAATTCGCCTCCCAGCGAGTCGGCGCCGGCGGCGTAACTCCCGTCGACGATACAGTTATCAAAGACGGCATCCAGTGGGAAAGCGGTTTTCCCAGCCCCTCCATCCCCCGTCTCTTCCACCACGTTGGCCAGCGTGAGACAGGCGGTTTTCCGTCGTTTTATCCTCATGTAATTCGCCACCGTACAGTGGGTAAAATGGTACGACCCGCCCGTCAGGGCAAGCACATATCCCGTTGCGTTCGTAAACTCCGTATTGACGGCTTCGATGCGGCAGTTGACGGCGCTCAGGAGATTGTCGTCCATGTTGGTGATTTGCGAGTTGGTGATCTTCAGCTTTGAACGTTCCGGGGTGGAGGCTTCAAAGACAAGCCCTCCCATGCCGTTGCGAACGGCGACATACTCCATCTCGTTGTCGTAGCTTTCGGCTTTGAAGATCATGCGTCCCCATTGCCCGGGGACAAGGTCGTATGGCAGCTCTTCCAGCAACCTGTCCAGCCGGTCTCCGCGAAAGGTGACAGGCTCTTCCCTTGTCCCAAAGGCTTTTATCGTCCCTGAGACGATCCACCGCGCTTCGTTGTGCAGGTGGAACGAGGCGCCCTTTTCGATCGTCACCGTGACGCCGGCGTTTACGACCACGCTGTCGTAGACAAGAAAGGGGCGTTTGCCGGTGAGCAACGTATCTTTCGTCATCACAACCCCTCCCTTAAACAGGTGGACATCCTGCCCGTAGGCCTGGAGCAGGACGGATTTCGTCACGCCGTTGACCGTAAACGCCACGTGGTCTTCAATCAACAGGGGTTGATCCTTTCCGGTAGGGTCGACGGTCACTTCGACAAACACATACATACTGTCTTTCCCTGCAATACGGATACCGGAAAACGATTCCCCGGCGCGGCCGTCCACGTTGATGCGGAAACCCGTCCGCTCCGCATTGGTCAGCCCGATGGATTCGATCAGCAACGCCTCTTTGTTGGCGTTATACACCATAAACTGCCGCGTCGCCGAACCTACGGCGGTAAACACCGTATCGAAAGCAAGCGTATCCACCGAGAAGGTCAGTTGATGGCTGGGGTTGGTCGAATAATCATCCTCCCAATCCGTGCAGGCAGGGAATAACCCCGCCAGCACGATAGAGGAGAAAAACAGCAGAATGGCCGTTCTATTCATTTGGTATCCATTTATTTTGCCGGAATACTTTTCAACAGTTCAAGCAGGTGTTGCCACCACAGGCCTACCGTATTGATCTGTATCCGTTCGTTGGGCGAATGGACGTCCCTGAGGGTAGGGCCGAAAGAGATCATATCCAGGTAGGGATACTTCTCGAGGAACAGCCCGCACTCCAGGCCGGCATGGATAGCCATGATCTTTGCCTCTTTGCCGAAGAGGTGTTTGTAGGTATCGCGGGCGATCTTCAGGATGTTCGAATCAGGGTTGGGCGCCCATCCGGGATAGCCGTCGCCATGCGTCACGGTCGCGCCCGCCAACAGGAATACGGCGGCCACCTGGTTGGCGATCGCCTCCTTGCTCGATTCGATCGAACTGCGCTGGCTTGTGCCGATCACAATCCTGTCGCCCTCTTTCATCTTGACCGACGCCAGGTTGGTAGAGGTCTCCACCAGTCCCTCTATATCGTGGCTCATCGCGATCACGCCGTGCGGACAGGCCACGAGTGCGCAGATCAGCTTTTCGGCCGTCTTTGGGTCTATGCCCTGTTCGGGTCGGTCGGCCGACTGCATGAGGATCTGCACATCGGGGTCGACATGCTTCAATTCGTTTTCGATAGCGGCGGTAAAGCGGTTTAACATCGCCCGCACCTCTTCCTTGTCGCCGGACTGTAGGCCGACGACGGCATACGCTTCGCGGGGAATGGCGTTCCGCAGGTTTCCCCCATCAATCGTGCAAAGGGTAAAGTCGACACGCTTTTTCAGGAGATAGAGGAAACGCGCCAGTATCTTGTTCGCATTTCCCAGCCCTTTATGGATCTCGCCTCCGGAGTGTCCGCCGTTCAGCCCTTTCACGCCGATGCGGAAATAGAGCAGTCCGTCGGAGGTGGGAAGCGGCTCGTAGTGCAGCTCGGCCTGCGTATCCTTGCCTCCGGCGCATCCCATGAAGAGTTCGCCCTCGTCTTCGCTGTCGAGGTTGAGCAGTATCTCGCCCGTCATAAAGCCCTCTTCCAGCGCCTTTGCCCCGGTAAGCCCGGTCTCTTCATCCACCGTAAAAAGACATTCTATCGGGCCGTGTTCGATATCTCCGGAGGCCAGGATCGCCAATTCCGCCGCCATCCCGATACCGTTGTCTGCGCCCAGCGTCGTCCCGTCGGCGCGCAGCCAGTCTCCGTCTATGATCGTTTCGATCGGGTCGTTTTCAAAGTCAAATACCTTGTCGCCGTTCTTTTCACATACCATGTCCATGTGTGATTGGAGGATGACCACCGGCCGGTCCCCGTAGCCGGGCGTAGCCGGTTTGGACATTAAAATATTGCCTGCCGCATCTTTCCTGATCGCTACATGATACGTTTTGGCAAACGACTCAAGATAGCGGATAATCCGCTCTTCCTTTTTTGAGGGGCGGGGCACTTGGGTAACCTCGTGGAAGAATTTCCAGACGATTCCCGGTTTTAGATCTGTCATGTTCATCATACTATTTATTTTATAGACATACATATATACGTTAATAAACGGGCAAATATTATGTTTGTCATGAAAAACTCTTATATTTGCGTCCACAAATATAAAGAAAATGGGTACAACATTACTGACAACGATCATAATTCTTCTTATTTGCCTCGTGTTGCTTTCCGTAAAGATCCTGTTCGGGAAAGACGGGCAGTT
This sequence comes from Tannerellaceae bacterium, assembly GCA_031273385.1. Lineage (GTDB taxonomy): Bacteria > Bacteroidota > Bacteroidia > Bacteroidales > Tannerellaceae > DFXE01. The sequence continues at coordinate 10,062 of JAISRY010000001.1, forward strand.
CCCCAATACGCATGTGGGGGGGAACAGGGCGTTAAGTGAAAAAGGGATTTCCTGTGCGCAATCACAATGCCGTGAAGCGATGATGCGGAAAAACCTTGAGGAGCGGTTGAGTGAAATAATAGTATAATATAAAGATTTAATTTTCGCTTTATGAAGAACATTAACTACGTAATTAACGGTGTACTTGCAGTCGCTGTTATCATTTTATTTGTTTTGCAATTTTCCGGAAAGAGAGAAGCCGGCGTCGCCAAAACAACGTTTACCTCTGAAGAAGATTCTACCGGTTTTCTTCCTGTTGCCTATGTCAACATGGACTCTCTTCTTCTTAATTATAACTACTACAAAGACCTTAGTGAGATTATACTGAGGAAGCAGGAGAACTCCCTTGCCGTCATTAACCAGAAAACGAGCGAGCTGCAGAAAGATGCGCAGGAGTTTGAGCGCAAGTACAACAACAATGCGTTCCTTACCCGCCAGCGCGCCGAAGAGGAGCAGCGCCGTATCATGACGAAACAGCAGGAGCTGGAAGAGTTGAGGAACCGCTTGTCGCAAGAGCTGGTGAGTGAAGAACAGCGGATGACCGAGCAGCTCCGCGATTCGTTGGTTGCCCAGCTGAAGGTATACAATCGGGACAGGAAATACCAGATGATCTTCAGCAATACGGCAACGGATAATATCCTCCTGGCAAACGATGTGTACAACATCACGGAGGAGATACTGGTTTATTTGAACAAAAACTATTCCCCCTCCGGTAAATGAAACGAAGTGAGCGCCTTTCCCTGAAAGAAAGGCGCTCGCTTTCTTACGTATGAAACCATTCTTATATCAGGTAGCTGCTCTTTTTTATGCGAAGTATGGCGCGGAAGTCAGCCGTCTGGCCTTTGTCTTCCCCAACCGCCGCGCCGGATTGTTTTTCCGGAAATACCTCTCCGACCTGTCGGATAAGCCGCTGTTCTCTCCCACGATCCTGACGATTAACGACCTCTTTCTACAGTTTAGCGGAAAGCGGGAGGCCGACCGGATCAGTATGCTTTTCACCCTTTACCATATATATATACGCAAAAGCGGCGAGGCGGAGAGCTTCGACGAGTTCCTGTATTGGGGGGATATGCTGCTCAATGATTTTGATCATATCGACAAGTACCTGGTTGACGCCCGTATGCTGTTTACCAACGTCTCGGACTTGCGGGAGATAGAGGCTGACTTCGGCTTTCTGAGCGAGAAGCAGGTCGCGGCGATCCGCTCTTTCTGGTCTTCGTTCTATCCCAAAGGCGATAGCCGGAATCAGCAGGAGTTCATTGCCGTATGGAAAATCCTGTACGAGCTGTACCGGGAGTTTAAGGACGCCCTTGCCGTAACGGGGAAAGGCTACGAGGGGATGATCTTCCGGGAGGTCGTCGAATCCTTGCAGGAAGAGGATGCCTCTACGCTTCCCTATACCCAGGTTGTCTTTGTCGGGCTAAATGCGCTTTCCCCTGTGGAAGAGCGGCTTCTTACCCTGTTGCAACGACAGGGGATAGCCGATTTCTATTGGGATTATGTTTCCCCGAAAGTGACGGATTCCGATAATGAAGCCTCCTTTTTTGTCGAGCGTAACCTGACGCTCTTCCCGCCCTCCTGCCCTTTGCAGGAAGAAGAGGAGGGGGAAGCGGACGGTGGCGGCGGGCATCTTCCCCAGATAGAGGTCATTGGCGTCCCCTCGGGGATCGGGCAGGCAAAGCAGGTGTATCACCTGTTGGACGGGATATGCCGCGAGGCGGACATGACCGGCGAAGCGGCTTTGCGTACCGCCGTTATCCTGCCGGACGAACACTTGCTTATCCCCGTACTCCATTCCATACCGGAGGCGATCCGGCATATTAACGTCACGATGGGATATCCCCTGGCCGGTACGCCTGTCGCCGCCCTGGTCGAGTATATCCTGTCGTTGCAGAAGAATATACGGTACGTCAACCGGCGGCCTGCCTTTTATTACCGCGACGTGTTACCGGTCTTGAACCATCCCTACGTCGCGGCCACCCATCCGGACATCGTCTCTTCGCTGGTGAAAGAGATTACGGCATTTAATAAGATATATGTCGGGTATGACGAGCTGGACAAGACGCCACTACTGCATACGCTGTTTCACCCGGTAGAGGATGGGGGACAGTTTTCGGATTACCTGATCGGCGTGCTGGAAAAGCTGAACGGGATCATGGACAGCCGCCAACCGCCGGCGCCGGAAGAGGAGGGGGAAGATACGCCCCCCCTGTCGACCACCGACCTGGAGCAGGAGTTTATCTTTCACTATTTCACGACCGTCAACCGGCTGAAAGAGATCATGCAGGAAACAGATGTGGAGATACATACCGACACCTACTTCCGCCTGCTGAAGCAACTGACGGATACTATCTCCATTCCTTTCCGCGGAGAGCCGCTTTCCGGCCTGCAGATTATGGGCGTACTGGAGACCCGCGCCCTGGACTTCGACCGCCTGATCATCCTCTCCATGAACGAGGGGGTCTTCCCGAAACGGAAAGCCGTCCATTCCTTTATCCCGTACAACCTGCGCCGGGGCTTCGGCCTGCCCACTTACGAGCACCAGGACAGCATCTTCGCCTATTACTTCTACCGCCTCATCCACCGCGCAAGCCGTGTCAGCCTGTTGTACGACACGCGCAATACCGGTTTGCAGACAGGCGAAATGAGCCGCTTTATCCACCAGTTGCATTACCATTACGAAGAGCCTTTGCACAAAAAGCTTGTCGTCTATAATGTGTCGTCCGCCAAAACGCCGGCCATTGAGATCGCCAAAAGCGACGGGGTTATGAAACGGCTGGACGCTTTCCGCAAAGGGGGAGAGAAAGCCCTTTCTGCCAGTGGGATAAACACCTACCTGGATTGCCCGCTGAAGTTCTATTTCTCCACCATTGAGGGCATACGGGAAGAGGAGGAGGTCAGCGAAACGGTGGAAAGCGATGTCTTCGGCAGTATGCTCCATCAGGTGATGGAGGAGTTGTACCAGCCTTTCTGCGGAAAGATGGTCACCGTCGATCTGCTGAAAGCCGTCCGCAAAGACGATGCGGCGATCACCCATGCCATCGAACGCGCTTTCGCCGACGTATTCTTCAAAACGGCGACCATACGCCCGCTTACGGGGCAAAACTTCCTGATCGGTGAGACGATCCGCAAATATGTCGGGAAGATCATCGAGCGCGACGGACAGCTAACCCCTTTCCGTTATATCGAGTCCGAAAAACGGATAAAGGGGCTGTTTACCCTGTCGGACGGGTCAGAGATTCAGCTGAAAGGCTTTATCGACCGGGTAGACGAAACGGGCGATGCGATCCGTATCATCGACTATAAGAGTGGGCTGGGGGTTTCCGTCTTCAACTCGGTGGAGGCGCTTTTCGACAAGGAGGAAAAAGAGCGTCCGAAAGCCATCATGCAGGTCTTTCTGTATGCCTGGATGTACAGCCGTTTGCCCGAAGGGGGAGAAAAACCCATCCGCCCGGGAATCTATTATATACGCACACTTTTTTCCACCCCCTTTGATGCCGGCATATACCACCGGATAGAACGGACAAAGAAGATCCCCGTAGACACGTTCGCCCCCTACGCCGAAGACTTTGAACTGCGGATGCGCGAATGCCTGGACGAACTCTTCGACAACGCCTCCCCATTCATCCAAACCCCCACAGGAAAAGCCTGCGCCTACTGCCCTTTCGTCGGTATATGCGGCAAATGACGGCGATCGCGTAGTATCCGTCATTGCGAGTACCCAATAAACTGCGTTTATCAAAAAGGGAAATGACGGCGATAGCGTGATTTCCAGCCGATTACAATCAAGTGGTATCCGTCATTGCGAACGCAGTGAAGCAATCCAGAGGTGCGTCTGTGTGTCCCACTCCTGGATTGCTTCACTGCGTTCGCAATGACGGGTACTACTTTCATATAATCGTCTGGAAATCAAACTATCGCCGTCATTTCCCTTTTTGATAAACGCAGTTTATTGGGTACTCGCAATGAATAGTATTTGTTTATTTCTTTAGCATATCGCCGTATGTACGCTTTGTTCTTTTTGCGATAAATTTTGCTCTATTTGCTATAAAAGGGTAAAAAGCCCTCCCCAATAAAGTTTCCCTTTTTTTGCCTTCACCCCTTCACCTTTCGTGTAATGTACTGATTGGTAGCTGAATGTGGTGAAGGGAGGGTGAAGGGAGGTGAAGGGAAAGTGAAACGGGGCACAAGGGAGGCTAAGGGCTCCTTATTGTCTAAATCATTGGATAAATGCTATCCGTTCGCGGGGAGGTTTGTTTATCGACCAATTTTCACAATAAGATCAGTCAGCGCTCTCCGTAAGCGTCTCCGCGATGCCGTATGTGTATATTGTATGCGGTGATGGCGGTAGGTTGTCTATGCGTTTTGGCGTGTTTCTCCTTTTCGCCGTTGGTAAGTTGTTGTTGCTTGGTAGTGGATCAGGGGGGGGGTGGTTAGTTGACTGGTTTGCGCCATTTGTCCGGCAGCATGTCTCTGAAGACCTGATCGGGGGTGTTGGGGTTGGTATTGGCCAATTGATTGAGGATGTCGGTGAAGTAGTC
>JAISRY010000069.1 GCA_031273385.1 Tannerellaceae bacterium
GACAAGAATATCAAATCTATATTTTGTCCTTTCAGGACGTATTCGTAATATCCATTCATTTATCCCAACACGTTGTGTTGGGCTGGGATATAAGAAGGCTTTCAGCCTTGCTTATAATGACGAGACTGTGATTCGTCGTCATTATAAGTACCCAATAAACCTGGTTTATTGGGCGCTCGCAATGAGCGGGAGAGATTAAGGCTTTCATCCTATAGAAATTCATCAGCCACTGGCTGATGAATTTAACTGGTTTGACTACCAAACACCTCTTTTTCGAGCATGGCGCAGAGGGTGTGGTAGATGGGGAGGTGGTATTCCTGGATGCGGTAGGTTTCGGTGGCGGGGACGGTGATGGCGACGTCGCATAGGGCGGCAAGGATGCCGCCTTGGTCGCCGGTGAGAGCGATTGTTTTTAGGTGTAATGCTTTCGCTACTTTGCAGGCGTTGGCTACGTTGGGGGAGTTGCCCGACGTGGAGAGGGCGATTAAGAGGGAGCCCGCTTTGCCGTAGGCGAATACCTGTTGGGCAAAGGCCATATCGGGAGCTACGTCGTTGATAAAAGCGGAAGAGAAAGCCGATTGGCTGACCAGCGAGATGGCCGGTATCGCGCCTTGCAAATGGCCGGCCAGGTAGCCGCCCTCTTCGGGGAACGCCTCTTCCAGGCTCTGGCGCTGCCGGGGGGTGATGGGGCGTTTTAGCTTGAAGCCTTTCATCAGTTCGCCGACGATATGTTCGGCATCGGATGCGCTTCCGCCATTTCCGCAGGTCATGATCATCCCTCCGCTGCGGTAACAGGCCAGCATATACCCAAAGGCCGACAGGATCGTTTCCCTACAGACGGATAGCTCGGGGAAGTGGGTAAAAATCAATTCAAATTCTTTTCGGGCCGATTCTTTCATTTGGCGAAGATAAGAATAATTCCGTACCTTTGTGCATGTTTTAGCTAAATAACAAAGAATAGATTATGAGTAAAAAAGCGTTGTTAATTATCTGTGATGGTTGGGGAATAGGCGACAAAGGGGAGGATGATGTGATTTACCGGACGCCGACGCCGTATTGGGATTACCTGTTGGCGAACTATCCCCATACGCAGTTACAAGCTTCGGGAGAAAATGTAGGACTGCCGGACGGCCAGATGGGAAACTCCGAAGTCGGGCATCTCAATATCGGCGCAGGGCGCGTCGTTTACCAGGATTTGGTGAAGATCAATAAAGCCTGCCGCGAAGAGGCTATCCTGGAGAATCCGGAGATCAAAAGTGCCTACGGCTATGCTAAGGAGCATGACAAACAGATCCATTTCCTGGGATTGGTTTCGGACGGCGGGGTGCATAGTTCGTTGGAGCATCTGTTTAAGCTGACGGATATCGCTAAGAAATATGGTATCGACAAGTCCTATATCCACTGCTTTATGGATGGCCGGGATACCGACCCGAAGAGCGGCAAAGGATTTATCGAAGCATTGGGAAAACACCTCGAAACGGGCGGCGGTAAGATCGCATCCATCATCGGTCGCTACTACGCGATGGATAGGGATAAACGCTGGGAACGGGTGAAAGAGGCCTACGACCTGCTGGTCGGCGGAAAGGGGAAGCCGGCAGACTGTATGGTGGCCGCTATGGAGGCATCGTATGCCGAAGGGGTGACGGACGAGTTTATCCGGCCTATCGTACGGGTGGAAAACGGCAAACCGCTCGCCGTCATTGAAGAGGGGGACGTGGTGATTTTCTTTAATTACCGCAACGACCGGGCGAAAGAGCTGACCATCGTCCTGACCCAACAAGATATGCCCGAAGCGGGGATGAAGACCGTCCCCGGCCTGCACTATTGCTGTATGACGCCCTACGATGCCGGCTTTAAGGGGCTGCGGGTGCTTTTCGACAAAGAAAACGTAGACCAGACCTTGGGCGAATACCTCTCGGGGCTTGGGAAGGCACAGCTTCACATGGCGGAGACGGAGAAGTATGCCCATGTGACGTTCTTCTTCAACGGCGGACGCGAAGCGCCTTTCCCCGGCGAAGATCGTATCCTGGTGCCCTCCCCCAAAGTGGCGACGTATGACCTGAAACCGGAGATGAGCGCCTACGAAGTCAAAGACCGCCTGGTCGACGCCCTCAACGCCGGAAGCTACGACTTTATCGTCTGCAACTACGCCAATGGCGATATGGTCGGGCATACGGGCGTTTACGGGGCGATCGAGAAAGCGGTGGTAGCGGTGGACGCCTGCCTGAGGGATACGGTGGAGGCCGCCAAAGCGAACGATTACGAAGTGATCATCATAGCCGACCATGGGAACGCCGACCATGCGCTGAACGAAGACGGTACACCCAATACGGCTCACTCGCTCAATCCCGTCCCCTTTGTCTATGTCACGAAGAACGCGGAGGCAAAGCTGGAAGACGGCATCCTGGCCGACGTCGCCCCCTCCCTGTTGCATATTATGGGATTGAAACAGCCGGCGGAGATGACCGGGAAATCGTTGATCAACTAATCCCCCGCGGATGATACAGGTCGGTGATACGTTGGTGAGCCTTGATGTGATTGAGCGCCATTTTATATGTGACTTGTCGAAATGCAAGGGAGCCTGTTGTATCGAGGGAGACGCCGGCGCACCGTTGGAAAAGAACGAACTGGCCGAACTGCAAAAGGCGCTGCCTGCGGTGTGGCATGACCTGTCGCCCGAGGCGCAGGAGGTGATCCGTACACAGGGGACGGCCTATATTGATGAAGAGGGCGAGGTGGTGACGTCGATCGTAAGGGGCAAAGATTGCGTCTTTACCTATTACGACGCCGACGGTATTTGCAAGTGCGCGTTAGAGAAAGCGTACCGCGAAAGGCGTACCGGCTTTTACAAACCGCTTTCCTGCCACTTGTACCCTATCCGTGTCAAACAGTATGAAACGTTCCGGTCGGTGAATTACCACCGGTGGAAAGTCTGCCGCGCGGCGGAGATCCTGGGGAAAGGAGAGGGGATGCCCCTCTATCAATTCCTCAAAGAGCCGTTGATCCGTAAGTTCGGCAAGGAGTGGTACGACGAACTGGCGATGATTGCCGGCGAGTGGGAGCGGCGGTCAACCTGACCGTTTCTTTGTCGCGCGGAGCATTTCGCGCTTACCGGGGGGGCCGGGTATTCTTTCGACGGAATACCCGGCCTCTTTCATCATACGCCGTACGCTTCCTTTGGCGCAGTAGGTCGTGAGGACGCCCTCATCCGCCATGAGGCGGTAGAGCGTGTGAAAGACCGGGAGGCTCCACATCTCCGGCTGTTTGTCGGGGGCAAAGGCATCGAAATAGACCAGGTCTATCCCGTCGGGAAGCGGGATGGTAAGGCTGTCCCCCAACATCTTCCGCAACATAAAACGCCCCGACAGCGCAACCGCCTCATCCCACGCCGCAGTATGCAGGGCGAGAAACAGCTCCTCCCGACCGGGACAGGCCAGCGCGCCATAGTTCAATGTACGGACAACCTTCAGGGACAAAGGATAGCGTTCGACGGCAAAATAGTCGACCTCCCTGCCCCGTCCGTTTTCCGTATCGGCCAACGTCAGCAAGGCGTTCAACCCTGTCCCGAACCCGATTTCCAACACCCGTACCTTCTCTTTCCTCACCTGATGCAGTCCTGCTTCGATAAACACATGGCGCGACTCCTGTATCGCCCCGTTCACCGAATGATAATGCTCATCCATTTCAGGAACATACAGCGTATGACTCCCATCCGCCGTCATTTCCATCCTCACCTCACCCATACCCCTGCCGCCTTTACATATCATACGACAAATATAGGCCTTTTTTTAGTTAGAGGCCAGGGTCAACAATTGGTAAGTCGAGAAAAGTTTTGTACTTTTGTCAGCGTATTGTAGATAATAACAACGAAATGAATATATTGGAGCTTAGTGAACAGGAGATTTTCCGGCGCAACAGTATGGAACAACTGCGTCAACTGGGGATAGAGCCTTATCCCGCTGCCGAGTATGTAACCAATGCCTATTCTAAAGAGATTAAAGACTCTTTTAGAGATGATGCCGAACGCCGTAGCGTATGCGTCGCGGGACGGATTATGAGCCGGCGTATTATGGGGAAGGCTTCGTTTATGGAATTGCAGGACGCCGAAGGGCGGATACAGATCTATATCACACGCGACGATATCTGTCCGGGTGAAGACAAGACGCTCTATGCGACGGTGTTTAAGAAACTGCTCGATATCGGCGACTATGTCGGGATAAAAGGGTTTGTGTTCCGTACGCAAATGGGGGAAATATCCATCCATGCCGAAGAACTGGCCATTCTGGCGAAGTCGCTTCGTCCGCTTCCCGTCGTGAAGATGAAAGACGGCGTGGCGTACGATGGGTTCAACGACCCCGAACAGCGGTATCGCCAGCGGTATGTGGATATGATCGTGAACGAAGGGGTAAGGGATATCTTTGTCAAGCGCACGAAGATATTTAATGCCATGCGCGCCTTTTTCAACGAGCGGGGATACCTGGAGGTCGATACGCCCGTATTGCAGAGTATTCCCGGAGGAGCGGCCGCCCGTCCGTTTATTACGCATCATAATGCGTTGGATATCGACCTGTACCTGCGTATCGCCAATGAGTTGTATCTCAAACGGCTGATCGTGGGCGGCTTTGACGGCGTCTATGAGTTTAGCCGCAACTTCCGCAACGAGGGGATGGACAGGACGCACAATCCGGAATTTACCGTGATGGAAATCTATGTCGCCTATAAAGACTACCTTTGGATGATGGATTTTACCGAACAGCTGTTAGAGAAGATCTGCTTGGATGTCCATGGCACGACGAAGGTGATGTTTGCCGGTAAGGAGATTGACTTCAAGGCGCCCTATAAGCGGGTCACGATGATGGATGCGATTAAGGAAAATACCGGGGTGGATATCGCCGGAATGGATGAAAGCGGGCTGCGCGACGTGTGCCGGCAGTTGGGTGTCGAGCAGGACGGGACAATGGGCAAAGGGAAGTTGATCGACGCTATTTTCGGAAAGAAATGCGAGGCGAACTATGTCCAACCGACCTTTATTACGGATTATCCCGTCGAGATGTCGCCGCTCACCAAGAAGCACCGCGGCAATCCCTGCCTGACGGAGCGGTTTGAGCTGATGATCTGCGGGAAAGAGGTGGCCAACGCCTATTCGGAGTTGAACGACCCGGTAGACCAGCGCATCCGTTTTGAAGAACAGCTCAGGCTGAGCGAAAAGGGGGACGACGAGGCGATGTTTATCGACCAGGATTTCCTTCGCGCCCTGGAATACGGTATGCCGCCCACCAGCGGTATGGGGATCGGCATGGATCGTCTGGCCATGTTCCTGACCGGACAGGAGAGCATCCAGGAGGTGCTGTTCTTTCCGCAGATGCGTCCCGAGAAGCCGGCGAAGCAAGAGGCTCCAGAATCAAGCGAGAATGTTATAAAAGAATGATATGATGAAATTGCCCGGAAAAATCGCCCTTATGGGAGGAGGCAGTTGGGCTACCGCCTTGGCCAAGATCGTCCTTTCCACGCAGGAGAGCATCAATTGGTACATGCGCCGCCCCGACCGCATCGAAGAGTTCAAGCAATTGGGACACAATCCCTGCTACATTACCAGTATCAAGTTCGATACGGACAGGATTCATTTTTATTCCAACATCAATCAGGTGATCAAGGATTCGGACACCTTGATATTCGCTACGCCCTCTCCTTTCGTGAAGCAGCATCTGAAGAAGATCAAGACGCCGCTACACGATAAGTTTATCATCTCCGCCATCAAAGGGCTTGTACCGGATGAGAACATGCTGATCACCGATTATTTTACCGAATATTATAAGACGCCTGTCGATAATATCGCCGTGATAGGCGGCCCCTGCCATGCGGAAGAGATTGCGCTGGAGCGTCTTTCCTACCTCACGCTGGCCTGTCAGGATACGGAGAAGATCCGCATCCTGTCGGAGGTGTTCAAGAACCAGTACCTGAAGAATACGATCAGTAAGGATGTCACCGGTATCGAGTATGCCTCGGTATTGAAGAACGTCTATGCCATCGTCGCGGGTATTTGCCACGGGATGAAATACGGCGATAATTTCCAGGCGGTATTCCTGTCCAACGCCATCCAGGAGATGCGCCGCTTTATCGACGCCATAGGGCATGTGGAGCGGGATATCAGCCATTCGGTGTATATGGGCGACCTGTTGGTGACGGCCTATTCCCGTTTTAGCCGCAACCGTATCTTCGGGACGATGATCGGGAAAGGCTACTCGGTCAAGATCGCCCAGTTGGAAATGGAAATGATCGCCGAAGGGTATTACGGGACGAAGTGTATCCACGAAATCAATGAGAAATATAAAGTGGATATGCCTATACTGGATGCTTTATATGCCATATTGTATGAGAAGAAATCGCCAACGACCGTCATCAGGAAGTTGACGGAAACATTTACATAACCCCAACCCGGGAAAAGGAGTGAATAATTAATAGTGAATAGTGAATAGTGAATAG
>JAISRY010000108.1 GCA_031273385.1 Tannerellaceae bacterium
TCAGCATGCGATTGTCATGTCGACCGAGCGCAGCGAGTGGAGACAACTCCGATCGAGAGGGCGGAAAATGAGTGTGTCGCACCTCTGGATTGCTTCACTGCGTTCGCAATGACGGGTACCACTTTTGTGTAATCGCATGAGAATCAGGCTATCGCCGTCATTTCCCTTTTTGATAAACCTGGTTTATTGGGTACTCGCAATGGCGGGTACTACTTTCGTGTAATCGTGTGAAAATCAGGCAATCGTCGTCATTATAAATGACTGGGGTAGCGACAAGCGACAGATAATCGTTTCCAACGCCGGAGGTAATCCCATTCTGAAAATTCTATAATCCTGAAAATTCTGATTCTGATTCTGATTCGGATTCTGACATTTTGATTATTTTGGCCATGCTGCCATCCTGAAAATTCCGATTTTGACATTTTGATAGTTTTTGATAGTTTTACCCCTCTGAGAATCGGCTGTATCGCACCGCGGGACGAGGCGCTCGGAAATATTGAGGATACACGGAGTTGAGGAAATGCACATTGTTAGTAAAATGGGCGAAATGGAAGGAATTTGATACCTGTATAGCCTTTTGTGTGATGAATTAATTGCTATATGGCGAATAGGCTTTCATTTTATCAGTTTGAATTTGGATGGATTTTTTGAGAATTTTCGGCGTTATATCCCGCCATTTTCTTTCATTTTAGTGTTTGAAAACAATTACTTAAGACTTATTTACAAAACATCCGGCATTTTCTGGAAAATCATCTGGATGATGTCCGGGCATGATCCGGATAATTTTAAAAGTGCTCCAGATGATGTCCGGACATCATCCAGATGATTTCGGACGATTTTCTCAAAATCGTTATCATTTCGACCGGAGGAGGGTGGTTTCCGGCCAAAAATGGAGAAAAATCCGCAAAAGAGGCATTGGCCGAAAAGGGCGTTTTCTTTACAAAATGTCAGAAATCAGGGGTTTTCGGTGACAATTTGTATTTTCGCAACCACCCATCCCGGATTGGTTCATTGCGTTCATAATGTCTTCATTATAAACGTAGTGAAGCGCTCCGGAAAAAAATGCTATTCCTTATCAAGATATAACGGTTATCTCAGAAAAAAACACTATTTTTGGATCATCTTTTTCGATTATTTAATCTATATAATAAAGCCATGAATAAACGACTAACCTTTTGTTTTCTGACCGTGCTCATGCTGATGGGCTGCACGGGGAAAGAGGCCGTATCCGTAGTGAATCTCCGTTGTGAGCAGCGGGTGAATCCGGACGGCATTGATTGTACATCACCGGTGTTGAGTTGGGAACTCTCTTCCGCCTTGCGGGATGTCCGGCAGGTGGAATACCGTATTCTTGTCGCCTCGTCGCTCGAAAAGCTAAAGGCGGACGAAGCGGATTTGTGGGATTCGAAGCAGGTCGAATCGGATCGGTCTATACAGGTGGCCTACGCCGGAACGGCGTTAAGCAGCCGGACGGCATGTTACTGGAAAGTACAGGCAGTGACCAACAAAGGGGTGACGGGATGGAGCAAGCCGGCGCGTTGGACGATGGGGCTGCTGGCGCCGTCGGACTGGGAAGCGAAATGGACAGGCCTGGACAGGAGTTTCCCCGACGATGTGCTGGAGGGAAAGACACAGTTGCCGGCGCGTTACTTCCGGAAAACGTTCAGCCTGGAAAACAGGAAAATAGAGAAAGCGACGCTGTACATATCCGGCCTGGGGTTTTACGAAGCCTATATCAATGCCAAGCGGGTCGGAAGCCAGGTGATGTCCCCCACGCCGACGGACTATTCCAAAGTGATCAAATACAACACTTTTGATGTGACCCGCCTGCTCTCAAAAGGGGATAATGCCATCGGCGTCACGTTGGGCAACGGGCGTTTCTTCTCCATGCGGATTCCCGGCGTCCGCCATTTCGGTTATCCGAAGATGATTCTTCAGCTGGAAGTAGACTATGCCGACGGAGGGAAGACTGTCGTCGTCAGCGACGATACGTGGATGGCGACCGCCGACGGCCCTATCCGTTCCAACAACGAATTTGACGGCGAAGCGTATGACGCCCGGAAAGAGCTGACGGGCTGGGCGGCGCCGGGCTTTAACGACGCCGGATGGTTGCAGGCCGAAATCGTACCCTCTCCCGGAGGGCGGCTGGAGGCGCAACTGAACCGCAACATCAACGTAATGGAGACCATACGCCCCGTGGCGGTCAGCGAACCCGTGCCGGGCGTCTTTATCCTCGATATGGGGCAGAACATGGTAGGCTGGCTACGGATGAAAGTAAAGGGGGAAGAGGGCAAACAGGTGAAGTTGCGTTTCGCCGAAACGCTGAAAGAGGACGGCACGCTCTACCTGGACAATCTGCGCGGCGCTTTGGTGACCGATACCTATACGCTGAAAGGTAAACAGACGGAGACGTGGGAGCCGTCGTTCACATACCATGGTTTCCGTTATGTGGAGATCACCGGCTTCCCCTCTAAACCGTCCGTCGACAACTTTGAGGGACAAGTCGTCTACGATGAGGTGGATCTAACCGGCACGTTCGAAACGTCCGACCCGATGATCAACCGGATCTACAAAAATGCCTACTGGGGTATACGGGGCAATTACCGCGGTATGCCGACCGACTGCCCGCAACGCGATGAACGCATGGGATGGCTGGGCGACCGCGCCGTAGGTTCGCACGGCGAAAGCTTCATCTTTGATATCCGTAACCTGTATGTCAAGTGGCTGAACGATATCGAACAGGCGCAGCGCGAGGATGGGAGTATCCCCGACGTCGCGCCCAATTACTGGAGCGTATATTCGGATAATATGACATGGCCGGGCACATACGTGATCATTGCCAATATGCTGTACGAACAGTACGGGGACAAAGCCCCCATTGCCAGCCATTACGATTCGATGAAGAGGTGGATGGCCTATATGTGCGAACGGTATATGGTCGACGGCATCATGACCAAAGACCGGTATGGGGATTGGTGCATGCCACCCGAATCGCCCGAACTGGTCCATTCGCAAGACCCCTCCCGTAAGACGGATGCGGCAGTGCTGGGGACGACTTTCTATTTCCGCATATTGTATCTGCTGGAACGCTTTGCCCTCTTGCTGGATAAGCCGGACGACGCCGTGGATTTCGCCCGTCAGGCACAGGCCGTCAGGGAGGCCTATAACGCGAAGTATTTCAATCCGGAGAGCGGCCAATACAGCAACAATACGGTGACGGCCAACCTGCTCTCCCTCTGCTACGGTATGGTTCCCGCCGGATACGAAGAGGCGGTGTTCAACAATATTATAGAAAAGACGGCCGGCGAATTCGATAACCACGTGAGTACCGGCCTTGTCGGTGTCCAATGGTTGATGCGCGGCTTGTCCGACTATGGCCGCCCCGACCTTGCCCTCCGTATCGCGACCAACAGGGATTACCCCAGTTGGGGCTATATGATCGAGCATGATGCGACGACGATATGGGAACTGTGGAACGGGAACACCGCCGACCCCTCCATGAATTCCGGCAACCATGTGATGCTGCTGGGCGACCTGATCGTCTGGTTCTACGAATACCTGGCAGGGATACGGAATATGCCCGGAAACGTCGGCTTTAAAGAGATCGAGATGAAGCCCTATCCTTTGGATGGCCTCGATTACGTGACGGCATCGTTCCACTCCGTCCATGGACTGGTGAAAAGCGCATGGAAAAAGGAGAATGGCGTTTTCCATTGGGATGTGACGATACCTTGCAATACCTCCGCCACCGTATACCTCCCTTGTGGAAAGGGAATAACGGATGAGGATAAGGAGGCTATCGAGAGGGAGGGCGCCCAATTTGTCGGGACGGAAGACAATTATGCCGTCTTCAAAATCCCGTCAGGCGTCTATCACCTGAAAGCGGCGTTATAACCTGCATGTTTGGGATTACCATATACCAGGCTTCGGCAGGCTCAGCCACCGCGCACGAGCAGAGTATCCTTTTTCGGACGGGAGCTATTTTTATTTGCACGGGAGCTATTTCAAACGGGACGGGAGCTATTTTTATTTGCACGGGAGCGAAATTTAGTAGCACAACTGTGTAGTTCTGGCTACACAATTGTGTTTTTGCTCTTTTCGTTCTATTTTAGTCATTGTGAGTACCCAATAAACCAGGTTTATCAAAAAGGGAAATGATGGCGATTGCGTTAATTTACAGCCGATTATAATTAAGTGGTATCCGTCATTGCGAACGCAGTGAAGCAATCCAGGAGTGTGTCTATGTGTCGCACTCCTGGATTGCTTCACTGCGTTCGCAATGACGGGTACTATTTGATTTACAGGTGATTGCGATTCGTCGTCATTATAAACGCAGTGACATCTTCTTGTTTATTCTCTTAGAATATCCCCGTAAAAACGCCGTTACAAATTTGATACTTTCTGCTACAAAATTGAACAAACAGAGCAAAAAGCCCCTCCCCAATAAAGTTTCCCTTTTTTTGCCTTCACCCCTTCACCTTTCGTGTAACGCACTGGATGATACCCGAATGTGGTGAAGGGAGGGTGAAGGGAGGTGAACCGGGACACCGGAGAGCGGTAAGCGTCTCCGCGATGCCGTATTGTGTAAATTGGCGTAAGGGGGTAGCTTTGCATCGAGAAAAACAAGTAACAATGGAAGCAAATGTATTATTTCCCCAGATCGTGGAAGATTACAA
>JAISRY010000139.1 GCA_031273385.1 Tannerellaceae bacterium
TACGAAAAAAGGAGATTAAGCTGTCGGGTTCGCGTTGAAATGTCCATATTGTTTGCAAATTTTCAACAAACAAAAGACAACTAACCCGGATGTGCAAATCAAAGGGCTTCCCGCCTCCCCAAAGGGATAAAAACCGCCATACAGGGGCGAATAACGGCTATACGGGGCGAATTAGTGTGCCTCTTTTATGCACGGATGCGAGAGGTTACATGCTCATTCGGAAAAGGATGCACCCTTTCCTGGAAGAGGATGCACCCTTTTCCGGAAGAGGGCGCATCCTGCATATATCTTTCAATTCAAATAGTCGCGGTGGCTGAGCCTGATATATAGCAATCCCAAACATGAATGCCCGGAGGGCTGAATTTTCATAACCGCAGGTCAACGACCTGCGGGCAGGCAACCACACCTAAGCGCTGCCTGAAAGGCAGGACAATCTTTTAAGATATACACAGTCCTGCCTTTCAGGCAGTACTTAGTGTGATTGCCTGCCCGCAGGTCGTTGACCTGCGGTTATGAAAATTCAGCCCTCCGGGCTTAAGAGACTCTTTGAAATAAAATAGGACAATTTGAATTGAAAATCGACCTGGGTCAAATGCATCCTTAAATTAGGCGTTGGATTCAAAAAATAGGTATATCTTTACTTCGTGAAAACGAGTAATCCTTACCATAATGAGATGGCGTAATGTATTGTATTTTTCGAAAGGGGAAAGGCAGGCGTTGACCCTGCTGTTTTGCCTGACTTCAGTGACCGGATTCCTACTAATTGCAAATGATATGGTGAGGAAAGACGGGAGCGTGGAAACGCACATTGGCGTAGAGCCTGTGGCGGAAAGCGCTCCCGTTGTTTTACCGGCGAAAGAGAAGAAAAACAGGGAAAACCAAGAGAAGAAAAACCAGAAAAACCAGGAGAAGAAAAGCCGGAGCCGGAAGTATCCCGCCGGAACGGTGGTCGAACTCAACGCCGCCGATACCACCGCGTTGAAGCAGGTGCCCGGCATCGGAAGCGCCTTTTCCAACCGTATCGTTAAGTTCCGCACCCTCCTGGGGGGCTTTTACAGTGTCAGTCAGCTGCGCGAAGTCTACGGGATAGATGAGGAGCGGTACGAGGCGTTGTCTCCCTGGTTCCGGGTGGATAGTTCTTTGATTGTCCGGCTGCCGGTCAACCGCCTGCCGTATGATTCGCTGATCCGGCATCCCTATATCGGGTTCAAGCAGGCGCGTGTGATCGAACGGCTCCGCAAACAGAAAGGGCGGCTATCGGGTTGGGAGAACCTGTGCCTGCTGGAAGAGTTTACCGCCGAAGAGCGGGAAAGGTTAGCGCGCTATATCTCGTTTGATTGACGCCTTACTATTCCCCCTCCCTCGCCTATTCATAGATCAATCCCGACAGTCGGTCGAAGCAGAATACCTCATTCGCCACCTCAAGCAGGTCGGCGGAGGTTACCTTTTCGATCTTGGCGAACACCTCCTCCAGCGTATCGTACCGGTCGTAATGCAGGAAGCTTTTCCCCAGGGCGAGGAAGAGCCCCTCTTTATTGTCGCCCGACACGCCCATTTGTCCGGTCAGCTGCTTCTTGGCGGCAGCCAGTTGCGTCGCCGAAAGCTTCTCTTCGCATATCCTGACAAACTCTTTCCGCACCAGGTGGAGGGCTTTCTCCCCGTTTTTCCTGTCCGTCCCGAAGTAGGTCGCCGCCAGTCCGGTATCGGTATACGAGGTGACGGACGACTCGACGTTGTAGACCAGTCCGTGCTTCTCGCGCAACGCCATATTCAGGCGGCTGTTCATCCCCGGGCCGCCCATCAGGTTATTGAGCAGGAAGAGCGGAACGCGCTTCGCGTCATGCATCGTGTACGCCCTATTCCCGACAAGCACATGCGCCTGGTGGGTCTCTTTTCCTGTCCGTTCGATATGGGGAGGAATAGGGGAGGGGGCGATCCGGTTGCCCTCCGGCAGAGGAAGAGAGATATCCCCCGCCTCTTTTTCCACCGTGCGGATCACCTTTTTCATGTCGATCCGCCCCATGGAAAAGAACACCATATTGGCCGGGACATAAAAGCGTTTCACGAACGAAAGCCCCGATGCGGAGGTGAAGCGGGCGAGCGACTCTTCGTCTCCCAATATGTTATGCCCCAGCGCGTGACCGCTGAAAAGCCTGTTCTCAAACTCGTCAAAGATCAGTTCCGACGGGTTGTCCCTGTACGAATTGATCTCGTCTATGACCACCTCCCGCTCTTTCTCCACCTCCTGCGGCGGAAAGACGGAATGAAAGACCAGGTCGGCCAGCAATTCTACCGCGCGGGCGTAATGCTCTTCCATAAAAATAGCGTAGACAAACGTATCCTCTTTCGTCGTATAGGCGTTCAGCTCGCCCCCTACGTTCTCCATACGGTTCAGGATATGCCATGCTTTCCGCTTCTTTGTCCCCTTAAACAGCAGGTGTTCGACAAAGTGCGCCAGCCCGGACTCGTCGGGGCGTTCGTCGCGCGTACCTGCATTAACGGCAAAGCCGCAATAGGAAACCGGGGAATCCGACGGAAGATGAATCATACGAAGCCCATTGGGTAGGGTATGTGTGAAATAGTGCATAGGTCGTGTCCTTATTGAATTGTACCATCATACGAATAACAGCCGGCGAAGTTACGTAAATTTCGCAGAATATCGTTACATTTGAGGCGTGTATAGAAAAACGACCCGTTATGAAAACAAGTGACTTTACCCGTATCCCCGTGTACCTGAAAGAGATGATCGTACGCTTTCCTGTTGCCGTATTGTTTTGTGTAGCCCTGTTTGTCATCGACCTGCTGGGGATCAACGAACATCCCCTTTCGCCGGACCGGGAGGCGCTGTTGAAGCTCAATATGCTGCTCCCGCTGGGCTTTGCGGCTGCCGTCGGGCTGCGTATCTTTGCCGGGGACGTTGGTCTTCGCGGTTGGCGCGGGTACATAGACGTTTTGCTCATCCCGCTGCTGACGCTCTATTACGTTCTGCTACCTGCCGTTCCGGATCATAGCGTGACCGCCGTCACCTGCTACCTGGTGTTTTGGCTTACGGCGTTCGTGCTGCTGTGCGTGGCGCCGTACAAGGGCGGAGGGCAGGCGTTGTCGTTCTGGCAGTATAATGTGGAGGTCTGGTGGCGCGCCCTGTTCTCGTTTATCGGGGCGTCGGTCTTTTTCGGTGGTTTTTCCCTGGCTTTGCTGGCCGTTGAGATGCTGTTCGATGTCCGTATCACCGATAAAAGCTTCATGTATACGGCGGTATGCTTCTATATCCTGTTTGCCCCGCTGTTTTTTATCGCCGGTATTCCCGATCAGTCACACATCGCCGGAGCCCCGGCCAAAAACTATCCCTTTCTCCGTGTGCTTGGGCAGTATATCCTGTTGCCCGTTCTGGCGACCTACCTTATTATATTGTATACCTACGGACTGAAAATACTCTTCACCTGGCATCTCCCCAACGGGTGGGTCAGCCTCCTGATCCTCGCCTATTCGGGCGTAGGGCTTTTTGTCTACTGTATGCTCCACAACCTGTATGTGACGAAAGAATCAAAGATAGCCCTCTTTTTCAGCCGCTCCTTTTTCTATTCCCTGCTGCCGCTGATCGTGCTCTTGTTCGTCGCCGTATTGCGCCGCATATCAGACTATGGCTTTACCGAAAAACGCTACTATCTGCTGCTCTTTGCCTGTTGGCTGACAGGTATTTCGCTCTATATGATCCTGGCGCGGGGGAAATCCATCCGGCGGATGTTCGTTTCGCTGTCGGCCATCGCATTACTCTCCCTGATAGGCCCATGGAGCGCCTTTCACGTATCGGAAATCTCCCAGCAACACCGGCAGGAAAAGAACCGGCACGCCGGCTTCGGCGAAGAAAAAGCCTCCCCCAAACCTATTTTCGTCCGGATCGCCGATGAGCAGCATATCCATATTGCCGGCTACGGCGACCTGCTGAAAGGCGATTACGCCTCATGGCGTGCCGAAGTACCTCTCGATGCCGAAGACTCGCTGATGGTTTATACCGTCAAATCCCGCTCCGAGGGACACATAGAAATCTACCATTACGGCCACCCCTACAAAACGATCAACCTCCAGGCGCTATGCGACACCATCCTCTCCTCCGCCACCCTGCCGCCGGAAGATCACCATCTACCGGCAGCCCAACTCAGCGCCGTAATCGACGAAGAATTTAAAATCATATTCTCCTATATCAGAGGCCTCTCCTCCCCCGACAAAACAACATTCACCCTCCAGGAAGCCTCTTTCCATATCCTGAAGAAATAAAAAAAAAAGCATAACTATCTGATTAGTAGTCATGCTTTTCTTTTGTCTGTGACCCGGGAGGGGCTCGAACCCTCGACCCAATGATTAAGAGTCATTTGCTCTACCAACTGAGCTACCGAGTCTTGTACTTTGCGATTGCGGGTGCAAATATAGGCGTTTAATACGTTACCTACAAGTTTTTCTTTTCTTTTTTTAGTCGAACTCGAACAGTTCCGAGGGGGTTGACCGTTTTAATGCCGTAAGGGATACGTCTTTACCGACGCGGATACCCTCATTGAAAAGGCGGATATCGACAGTCTTGTAGGCCAGCTCGGGGTGATTGTTGTCGCGGCTGAGGTGGCAGAGCCAGATATCTTTTAGCTTCGGATGATAATGAGTGGCCAGGAATTCAGCCGTTTCACGGTTGCTCAAATGGCCGGTCGGGCTTGCTACGCGCTCCTTTAGGAAGACGGGGTAACTCCCGAATTTCAACATCTCCTCGTCGTAATTGGCCTCTATGATCAAATGATTGGCCTTGCATAAATATTTGCTCACTGTGCCGGTTATATGGCCTACGTCTGTGGCAAAGGTGAACGCATGATCGTTATATTCAATATGGAAGCCCACATTATCCGTACTGTCATGAGGCACTTCAAATGCCGTGATCTTAAAGTCGTTTATCATAAAGGAGACCTCTTTTTCTATAATCTTACGCGCCGCCCCCAGCGACTCTTCCACATAACGGCTGCGCTCAATACCGGTATGGACGGCCTCTGTCGCATAGATGGGAAGATGGTATTTTGTGCCCAGACAGCCGACTGTCCTGATATGATCGGCATGGTCATGGGTAATAAGGACAGCCAGGATCTTGGAAAAATCAATTGATTTCTCTTTCAATGCCCTAAAAATAGTCCGTATCCCGATCCCTGCATCAATTAATATCCCAAATTCAGGCGTCCCCAGGTAATAACAGTTTCCACTACTTCCACTCGCCAGACTCAGAAATGATAGTTTCATGTCAATCAATTAATAATTTACCGTTAATTTATCAGGAATAGTGACCTCTCCGATCAGCGAACAATTCATGTGATCTTTTACCTCTGCGGAGGTCATCCCATGTCCGAAAAGAAACATCAATTTGGTCACCGCACTTTCCGTCGTACTGTCGTACCCGCTGACCACACCCGCCTCCAGCAGCTTATGCCCTGTCTCGTAGCGGTGCATCTCAACGCTCCCCGCCACGCACTGGCTCACGTTTACGATCACAATATCCCGCTCTACCGCCTCTTTCAACATCTTCAGGAACCACTCGTCTTTAGGGGCGTTCCCACTGCCGAACGTTTCCAGCACAACCCCCTTAAGCCCCGGAATATTCAGTATACTTTCTATCACCTGCGGCGACATGCCCGGAAACAGTTTCAGTATGGCGATATTCCTGTCCAGCAGGTAATGCGGTTTCAGCGGTTTGCGCGATACCGGACGATACACCTGCGCGGCGTCATATTTGATATGAATCCCGGCGTGCGCCAGGACGGGGTAGTTATAGGAGCGGAATGCATTGAAATTATCCGCGTTGATTTTCCGTGTACGGTTGCCCCGCAACAAATCGTTCTCAAAAAAGATACAGACTTCGGGAACAACCGGCAGGCCGTTCTCCTTTGCCGCGGCGATTTCTATCGCCGTGATCAGGTTTTCTTTCCCGTCCGTCCGCAACATGCCGATAGGCAACTGAGATCCGGTAAGAATCACCGGTTTACTCAGGTTTTCCAGCATAAAACTCAATGCCGATGCCGTATAAGACATGGTATCCGTACCATGCAGCACAACGAAGCCGTCATACTGCTGGTAGCTATCCGCAATGATTTTCACAAGCCGCATCCAGCAGTCCGGCCCTATCTCCGACGAATCCATCGGAGGGTTGAATTGATAGGTCGATACGGCATATCCCAGCTTTTTCAGCTCGGGCATATTGTCTTTTAAGTGTTGAAAATTAAACGATTCAAGTACGCCCGTTTCCGGATTCTCTATCATTCCGATAGTCCCGCCTGTATAAATCAACAATATAGAGGCCTTATCCTGTTGTATATGTAAATTTCCTGTCATACCACACAAAAGTAATCAATTTATTTTTCTCCTTTCAATACCGGAACACTAATGTGATATTTTACCGCAAGAATACGCACGGCAAAAACGCCCACCGCCGAAACGGATTGCGATATCGCCGGCGGAAGCGACAATTTCAGGCAGATAGAATAGGCGATGCCGCCGAAAACGCAGGCCAGCGCATAAATATCTTTCCTGAAAATCAACGGCTCCTCATTGATCAGGATATCCCGCATCATACCGCCGAACGATCCGGTAATCGTCCCCATCACAATCGCCACCCACACCGGAAAACCGAAGTCCAGCGTCTTGACGATCCCCACGATCACAAACAGCCCAAGCCCGATCGCATCAAAAATAAAGAATGTATTATTTAGCCTGATCACATATTTCCTGAAAATAAG
>JAISRY010000176.1 GCA_031273385.1 Tannerellaceae bacterium
TGACGAAGCAGGCGCCCATCTGCCATATCCAACGCATTGCTTCCTCTTCCTGTGGTGTTAATTTCTCCATGATACTTACTTAATTACGAATACATCGCAAACATACGAATATTTCGTAATCTTGTATCGCTTTACCAGTTAAAGATCGTTAAGAGAGTTGAGAGTTGAGAGTTGAGAGGCTCTCGGAGAGAGCTAACATAGCTAGGCAGTAGCCTAAGGCTACTGTATACGAATGGATGACCACCCCACCCCTGCCTCCATCGGAGGCAAACCTGCTTTACGGTCTCCGGTATAATGCCGCAGAATATATCGGAGGAATCGCCTGTCGATAGGTTTGCCTCCGATGGAGGCAGAGGTTGGGGGGGGTAATCCATTCGTATACAGTAGCCTTAGGCTACTGCCTATCTATGTTAGCTCTCTCCGAGAGCTTCTCAACTCTCAACTCTCAATTCTCAACTCTTCTTCCGGTATTCGGTGGGGGAGATTCCGAGGTGTTTTTTAAAGAACTTGCCGAACGTGGATTGATCGGAAAAGTTCAGCAGGTTGGAGACTTGCTGGATTGTTGTGTCGGGCATCTTCAGTAAGACCTTGGCTTCGATAATCAGGGCGTCGTCTATCCAGTTGTTGGCCGGCTTGCCGGTCAGCTCTTTTAGGATCAGGGAGAGGTACTGCGGTGTGATGAACAGTTTGTCGGCATAGAAAGAGACCAGGTGTTGCTCCCTGGCATGTTCGAAAAGCAGCAGCAGGAAGCTATTCAGCAGCTCCTCCTTGCGCGAAAGGGAGGGCTTGACGAACAGCTCATCTTTCCCGGCCATAATATTGCCCAATTCCAGCAGGAAACCGGAAAAGGCATTCTGCAACACCTCTTTGTGGAACGCATGTGTCCGTAGCCCTATCTTTTCCCTCAACTGCCGGATGCAGCCATCCAGGTGCGCCGCTTCTTCCGGTTCAAGCGTCATACAGGGATTATTCCTCAACCGCATATAGTTCATCATGGGCGGACTTATCTTTGGGATAGGCTGGCAGCCGTCGAGGAAGCTCTTGTCGACCATCAACAGCATGCTCTTGATATCGGGCGTCATCCAGGCTACCTGGAAGATGTGCGTCGGCATGATGATGATGAAGCTGTTGGACGAGAGGGTGTAGGGGACATAATCGAGGCTGACTTTAGCTTCCCCCTGCAGGACTAAGGCCATGAAAAGGGCGTTCATCCTGACGGGGGAGGTGTACCCATCCGTTTTCTCCCCTTTAGAGAGCGTGCCGTCTACGTCGGTGATGCTGAATATACCGTTAAAGTTATCGGTGGTGGTGAGGTAACCGTTCAGCTCGGCAATTTCAATAATCGGAAGTTCTCCCATATTTTTAGTTTCTTTTTTGGTGATGTATTCGTTCGTTCTTGACAGGCAAATATCTGCTTTTTTATTTAGAAACGAATAGAAAGCCTCCTTTTTTTCGTTTATGACGAAGCATATAGCAGAATAAACCACCCCTGTTTTCTAAAATCGGTAGATATTTGCAACGCAATTGATCGGTTATAAGGCGTTATTTGTCGATGATTGTGTGGAAGCGGACGTTTTTTATTTGCATGAGTAAATAAGTAACTCTACTTTTGTTTCGGTTAATGTGTAAGTTTTACCCTTATAATAAATTCTACGGTTGAATGAAAAAAGAGATCTTTATTAGACGTATTATATGGTCGGCTGGCTTGTTGTTGTCGTGTGCGGCTTTTACATCCCTTAACGCCCAACAGCCATTGGCGCTTGATTTGAACAAGGCGTTGGAAATCGCCATGAGTGAGAATCCTGTTGTGAAAGTGGCCGATCAGGAGATTACAAAGAAGAAGTACGCACAAAAAGGGGCGTATGCCGCCCTTTTCCCGCAGATTAATTTTGCGGGCGACTATGGCCGCACCCTCAAGAAGCAAATCATGTATATGGATTTCGACCTGGGCGGGGGCACAGAAATACCCGGAGTGGAGATGCCTGATATGAGCGGCGGTATTGAAGTCGGACGGAGCAATAACTGGAGCGTAGGCTTTACAGCCGGTATGCCGTTGGTGAATGCTTCGTTATGGAAAAGCCTCTCCATATCGGCTTTGGATGTAGAGCTGGCGGTCGAACAGGCGCGTTCTTCAAAAATAGAGATGACGCTTCAGGTGAAGAAGAGCTTCTTCGGCGTGCTTCTGGCCAACGATTCCTATCGCGTATTTAAGGAAAGCTACGACAATGCCATGGAGAACTATCTGGATATCCAACATAAATTCGGGCAGGGATTGGTGGCCGAGTACGACCTGATACGTGCCGACGTATCGGTAAAGAATATCGAACCGAGCCTGTTGCAGGCTGAAAACGCCGTCACGTTGGCCAAGTGGCAGTTAAAGGCTTTGCTGGGTATGGATTTAGACCTGTCGATCACGTGCGAAGGCCGGCTTACCGATTTCCGGTCGGAGCTGTTTGCCGACTATTTGTCGGTCAATACCTCTTTGGAAGAGAATACCTCCCTCCGGCAGTTGGATCTCCAGGCGGGACTGCTGAAGCATACGCTCGACATGCAGAAGTACGACTTCCTGCCGACCCTCTCCCTGACCGGGCTTTATCAGTGGAACGCGATGAATAACGACTTCCGGTTCGGCGATTACCGCTGGAATCCCTATTCGATGATCGGTGTGTCGCTCTCTGTGCCGATCTTTTCGGGTGGAGGCCGGTTGAATAAAGTAAAACAGACGCAGGTATCTATCCATCAGTTGACCCTTCAAAGAGAAGATACGGAGCGGAATCTGCAACTTGCCGTAAGACAATATATGGACAATATGCGTACCTGTATCAAGCGCTTTGATGCGGCGCAGAAAGGCGTTGAACAGGCCCAACGGGGATATGCCATCGCGCAGAAACGGTATGATACCGGAGCCGGAACGCTCCTTGAGATGAATGATGCGGAGCTTGCCATGACACAAGCCAGATTAAACTTTAATCAATCCATTTATGATTATATGATTGCCAAATCGGAGATGGAAAAAATAGTAGGAAAACAAACGTATAAGTAATGAAAATGAGAACGAATTACACCAATAGGATGAAAGCGGGACATGTATTCAAATACATACCGGTTATAATGGCCGCTTTTCTGGCCTCTTGTTCGGGAGAAAAGAAAGAGGTGGTTACGGTTGATGAAAAGGTAAAAGTGAAAGTAGAGGCCGTACATATGCAGGACGTGGAGCAACTGTATGAATTTGCCGCCACAGTGACGGCCAATGTATCCAATAAGATTGCCCCCCAAGCGCCTGCGCGGATCGAAAAGCTGCATGTAGAGGTGGGTGATCGTGTAAGAGCCGGTCAGTTGTTGGTTACGATGGATGCGACAACCCTGAACCAGTTGAAGATACAGATGGAAAACCAGGAGATAGAGTTCAATCGTGTGGATGAGTTATACAAGGTGGGAGGCGTGTCCAAGTCGGTTTGGGATGCGCAGAAAGCCCAGTTGGATATCAGCCGGAACACGTATAAGAACCTGCGGGAGAACAATCAGTTGATCAGTCCGGTATCCGGCGTCGTTACGGCGCGTAATTACGACAACGGCGATATGTACAACGGGGCGACCCCGGTCTATGTAGTGGAACAGTTCAGTCCGGTAAAACTGATGGTGAATGTGTCGGAAAGCTATTATACGAAAGTGGCGAAGGGGATGGATGTGGATATCCGGTTGGATGTATATGGCGACGAACTGTTTAAGGGAAAGGTCTTTCTGATCTATCCGACCATCGACGCCGCCACGCGTACCTTCCCCGTCGAAATCAGGATACCGAACAACGACCAGCGCGTACGTCCCGGTATGTTTGCGCGGGTCGTCATGAACTTTGGCGATATACGGCGTGTCGTCGCCTCAGACAGGGCGGTGGTGAAACAACCCGGCTCCGGCGACCGCTACATGTATGTCTACCGCGACGGCCGGGTGAGCTACAACAAAGTGGAATTAGGCCGCCGTATGGGCGACCGCTACGAGGTGATCTCCGGCGTGGAGGATGGCGACCAGGTGGTCGTTACCGGGTTAAACCGTCTGACGGACGGGCAGGAAGTAGTAGTAGTACGATAAGAAAAGGAGAAACAATATGAGTTTATATGGAGCAGCTGTTAAAAAGCCGGTTACTACAGCCCTTGTGTTCGTAGCGATCGTGATTTTCGGACTTTTTTCCTTAACGAGGTTATCTGTTGATTTGCTTCCGCAGATTGAGACCAATATGATCATGGTCATCACGGCCTATCCGGGAGCCAGCGCTGCCGATATCGAGATGAACCTGACGAAGCCATTGGAGAATACGCTGAACAGCGTCAGCGAATTGAAAAATATCACGTCGCAGTCGAGGGAAAACATCTCCCTCGTCACGCTGGAGTTCGAATACGGCACCGACATTGATGTGGCCACGAACGACGTCCGCGATAAGTTGGACATGGTGGAATCCATCTTGCCGGACGACGTGGAGAACCCGATTATCTTTAAATTCGGGACGGATGATATCCCGATCCTCCTCCTGTCGGTCACGGCCGGCGAGAGTTCGAATGCCCTGTATAAGATACTGGACGAAAAGGTGTCGAACCCGCTGGCGCGTATCAGCGGGGTAGGGGCGGTGTCTATTTCGGGTACGCCCATCCGCGAATTGCAGATCTATTGCGATCCCTACAAGCTGGAAGCCTACGGGCAAACCATCGAGGGCATCTCTTCCGTTATTGCACAGGAAAACCGCAATACGCCGGGGGGCAGCGTTGATATCGGCTCAAACACCTATTCGCTGCGCGTACAGGGCGAATTTACGGATGCCAACCAGATGCTGAACCTGGTCATCGGGTCGATGGACGGGCGGACGGTCTACCTGCGCGACGTCGCCCGTGTGCTGGATACGGTGGAAGAACGCGCACAGGAAACCTACAATAACGGGATCCGCGGGGGAATGATTATCATACAAAAGCAATCGGGCGCCAACTCCGTCGACATCTCGAAGAAGGTACTGGAGAAGCTCCCCGAACTGCAGGCCGACCTGCCGGCGGACGTCAAATTAGACATCATCGTCAATACCTCCGAAAACATACTCAATACGATCAACAGCTTGGTGGAGACTATTGCGATCACCTTTATTGTCGTCATGCTGGTGGTGCTGATCTTCCTCGGGCGCTGGAGGGCGACGTTTATCATTATCCTGACGATCCCCATCTCGTTGATTGCGGCTTTCGCCTATCTCCTGATGTCGGACAATACACTGAATATCATATCGCTCAGTTCACTGTCTATTGCGATCGGGATGGTGGTGGACGACGCCATTGTGGTGCTTGAAAACGTGACGACCCATATCGAGCGGGGCAGCAAGCCGAAACAGGCTGCCGTACATGCCACGAATGAGGTGGCGATCTCCGTCATTGCCTCTACCCTGACTATACTGGCGGTTTTCCTTCCGCTGACTATGGTGACGGGGCTTGCCGGTATCCTGTTCAAACAGTTGGGATGGATCGTGAGTATCGTCATGGCTATATCGACTATGGCCGCCCTGACCTTGACGCCGATGCTCAGTTCCAAGATCCTCCGCCTGAACCCGAAGAAGGGCAAACTCTACGTCCGCATCTTTACCCCGATCGAAAAGGCGTTGGATGGGCTGGATGAGGCATACGCCAAGCTTCTCAATTGGGCGATACGCCATCGTATAACGGTGATTACATGCGTCTTTCTGATCTTTGCGGGCAGCATGTCGCTGTTCCTGACGGTCAAGACGGAGTTTTTCCCCACCGAAGACAACGCCCGCATCGGCGTCAATATCCAACTGCCGATCGGTACGCGCCAGGAGAT
>JAISRY010000184.1 GCA_031273385.1 Tannerellaceae bacterium
ATGTTCTCCATGATGAACTATTACCTGCCGCTGAAAGGCATGGCCTCGATGCACTGCTCGGCCAATGTGGGCGACAAGGGCGATGTGGCGATCTTCTTCGGACTGTCGGGCACAGGGAAAACCACCCTTTCTGCCGACCCGAAACGATTCCTTATCGGCGACGACGAACATGGCTGGGACAACAACGGCGTGTTCAACTACGAGGGCGGCTGCTATGCCAAGGTGATCAACCTCAGCCAGGAAAACGAACCGGATATCTGGCGGGCGATCAAACGCGATGCACTGCTGGAAAACGTGGTGGTAAAGGCCGACGGAACGCCTGATTATGCCGATGGCTCAATTACGGAAAATACCCGTGTATCCTACCCGATCTACAATATCAACAAGATCGTTCTTCCCTCAAAGGCCGGTCATGCCAGCAAGATCGTCTATCTTTCCGCCGATGCTTTCGGCGTATTGCCTCCCGTTTCTATCCTCGATGATGCGCAGGCGCAATACCACTTCCTTTGCGGCTATACCTCCAAGCTGGCCGGAACGGAACGGGGCATTACCGAACCGCTTCCCTCTTTCTCTCCCGCTTTCGGCGAGGCGTTTTTAACGCTGCACCCTACGGCGTATGCCAAGACACTGGGCGGAAAGATGAAAGAACACGGCGCGAAAGCCTACCTGGTCAATACCGGCTGGAACGGAACAGGGAAACGTATTTCGTTGAAAGATACACGCGCCATTATTGACGCCATTATCGACGGCTCTATCGAAAAGGCCGAACGGGTACACATTCCGATCCTCAACCTGACCATTCCTAAAGCATTGCCTAACGTATCGGATATCCTTGATCCCCGCTCTACGTATGCCAATGTCGGCGACTGGGAAACGAAAGCGAAGTCTTTGGCCGCTAAATATATCAAGAACTTTGAGCAATACTGCGACAACGACGATGCGAAAGCATTGATCGCCGCAGGCCCTCAACTGTAACCGGCGGACAAAAGGGGGAGGAAACTCCTCCGCCGCGGGGAATACGAAAAAAAAGAGGATGCGCTTCCAGGGCGTATCCTCTCTTTTTTTTCGGAGGGTTTCGCCGGAGGGAGGTCAATGAGTTGCCTTGTACCAGCTTGTTTCGGTTTTTGCCGAGGTGTGGGGGCTGACGCTTGGGTCTGATGTCGTTACGCCGGAGTAGGCGTTGATCTTGATTCTGTTCCGGGTTATTGCGGTGTAGAAATCATCGGTGTGCTTCTGGTATTTTGAGGGGATGGCGCGTTCCAGTTGGGTGTTGAACTTTGCCGTCAGCTCCTCGTCCCGGCAGAGTTTGGCCACGTAGTCGCCATAGTCGAAGAAGCGGACGGGCGTGTAGCCGTCCATCCGCTGGATGGCGCCCCGTTGCGCGTCGTCGAACGTATATTTCCCGTTGATCTCTTTCATGACGGCGGCAAGGGCGTCCAGTTCCGAACAGACCGTCACGCCGATAGCGCCGCAAGGCATAAGGGAATAGTTCCGGTAAAAGTCGAGGAACGTATTGCTGATGCCCTCGTAATCGACCTTGCCGAACAGGTATTGCGCCATCTCGGCGTAGGGCATACCGTAGGCCATGATCTCGCAGGGAGAAGCGATCAGGTGGGCGGCGACCTCTTTCAGGTCATACGCCACCTCTATGGAGGACATGTAGCAGTCGTCGAAAAGGATATATTCCATCGTTATACCGGCATCGGTAATGCCCTCGGCAAGGGTGGTGACGTCGGTCTGGTAGGGCGCTTCGCCTCCGAACCAGCGTGTCAGGAGTGCGCCGTCATACTCCCAGTATTCCTTTTCGCCCGTTGCGCTGCGTAGTTGGGGCGAGGCGGGTATCCAGCCCATTCCGTGACAGTTGATGATCATCGCATAGCGGTTGGCCGGGGCGTACTCCTTGACGTCGTTCAGGATCGAGGTGATCCATCCGGCTGTGGTGACGGCGGGGTTCGTATACTTTTTGAGGGTGTCGCTGATGCATGTCCCTCTGCTGTATTTCAGTTCGAATAGCGCCGCTTCCGCCGGCGTAGCCTGGAAAAGCACCATCAGCTTTTCGTGGACAAGCCCGTTTTTTGCCACGACACTTTCCAAGTCCGCGATGTTATGACGGAAATAGGGCAGCAGCTCTTCGCCCGCCCATGGAAGATACATAAACACCGTCTGCTCTGTTTCCGAAAGATCCGGCGCAACCCCCTCCTCCCCCGTACACGATACCATAGCGAAGGTCAGGATAAAGAATATGCCAATGAATTGTTTCATTTCTGTCATAAAAGTATGTTTTTTTGTGTATTCTGCCCTAAGAATAAAGGTATATTAAAATATATTATTATCTTTACACCGTTATATCGCTAATATGTGGGGATTGTAGGTGTAAATATGAATAGATTTTTGCTGGTTATAAGCGTTTTGATGACTCTGTCCTCTTGTGGGGAAGATGTTGCTTACCGGATTGATGGGAAGTTGGCCAATCTGGAAGATCAGACTGTTTATGTCGTCTTCGAATCGGAGAATCTGACGGTGATCGATACGGTTGTCTGTGAAAAGCCCGGACAATTTTCCGTCTTGCAGGAAAAGCAGGGCTTTAACCGCGCGACGCTTTTTTTTGAAGACAAGACGTCATGGCTTCCGGTCTACCTGGAAGAGAAGGAGAAGGTCACGATTACGGGCGACATGCATTACCTTTCCCTCTTCCAGGTAAGGGGGGGGCGTATCAACAACGACCTGTCGGCGTTCCGCAAGCGGCATACCGCCATGTTCAAAGAGCAGGCCGACCTGTATGCCGGACTGAATAAGACGAATGGAACCCATTCGGTGGACGGGAACGATTTTGCTTCACGCCTGGCCAATATCAATCACCAGCTCAGCGAACAGGCCTTGGAATATATCCATGATCACCCCGACAGGCAGGCTTCCGTAGTCCTTATACAGACCTATTTTACCGATCCCGACGACACGCGCAAACTGGACGAACTGCTGATTGCGCTTGATCCCGCATTGAAAGGCTTTTACCTTGTCGAAGAGCTGGAACAGTTCAGCGCAAGGGCTAAACGCACGGCATTGGGCGCGGAAGCTCCCGACTTTACGGTCAAAAATGTCTATGGTGAGCCGGTGAGCCTCGACCTCTCTTCCCAAAAATACCTCCTGCTCACCTTTACCGCTCCATGGTGCGACATGTGCCAGACGGAAGAGCTGTACCTGGATGAGTTTGACAAAACCTATCCCAAAGAGGAGTTGAAACAGATCATGGTGAGCCTGGACGACGACATGGAGGGCGTCAGGAAGCTGTTGGCGAAAGACAGCATCCGGTGGAACCTCATCACCGATTCGGCAGGGCAGGCCGCCATGCTGATCGACCTGTACAATGTCAGCTCCCTGCCCCGTTGTTTCCTGATAGATGATAACTGCCGGATTATCCTGAAAACGGAGAGCGGCCTGGAGGTCAAACAAACGCTTGAGAAATTAATAGAATAGTATAAACAATTAATAGAGTAGTAATCATTTTAGCCACTCCTTGATCATTATGTTAGTAAAATCGTACGCCGCTGCCGTTCAAGGCATTTCTGCAATCATTGTAACAATCGAAGTAAGCTGTAGCCGGGGGATTCAATTCTTCCTTGTCGGGCTGCCGGATGTCGCTGTCCGCGAGAGTCATGAACGGATTATCTCCGCTCTTCAGGTCAACGGGTATACCTTTCCCCGTTTTCGTATAGTCATCAATATGGCTCCTGCCGATATACGGAAAGAGGGGTCGGCATACGATCTCCCTTTGGCGATCGGCATCATGGCTGCGGCCGAAAAGCTCGACAGCTCGCGGCTGGGTGATTTCATGATTATGGGCGAACTGTCGCTCGACGGGACGCTTCTTCCGGTAAAAGGCGTGTTGCCCATCGCCATAAAAGCGCGCGAAGCCGGCTTTAAGGGCTTTATCCTGCCCAGGGAAAATGCCCGCGAGGCCGCCGTAGTGGACGGGATAAAGGTATATGGCATGGAAGATATCAAAGAGGTCATCGAATTTATGGCAGGCAGGCTGCGGGTCGACCCTACGGTGGTCGATACACGCGCCGAATTTTATGCCCGCGGCCAGTCTTATGACTGTGATTTCTCCGACGTCCGCGGACAGGAGAATGTGAAACGGGCGTTGGAGGTGGCTGCGGCGGGCGGCCATAACCTGCTGATGGTAGGCCCTCCCGGAAGCGGGAAATCCATGTTGGCCAAACGCCTCCCCTCGATCCTCCCCCCGCTGACCCTCCGTGAATCGCTGGAGACGACAAAGATACACTCTGTGGTGGGAAAGCTTGACAAAGATGTCTCCCTGATGGCGCAACGCCCTTTCCGGTCGCCGCATCATACGATCTCAAACGTGGCGATGGTCGGGGGAGGCTCTTTCCCGCAACCGGGAGAGATCAGTCTGGCGCACAATGGCGTGCTTTTCCTTGACGAGCTTCCGGAGTTCAACCGTAATGTCCTCGAGGTGATGCGCCAGCCGTTGGAAGACAGGAAAATCACCATCTCCCGCGCCCGTTTCTCCGTCGATTATCCGGCGGGCGTGATGTTGATCGGCTCGATGAACCCTTGTCCCTGCGGCTTTTACAACCACCCCGAACGCCCCTGCCTTTGTCCTCCCGGAGCGGTGCAGAAGTATATGAACCGCCTTTCCGGCCCGCTCCTGGACAGGATCGACATACAGGTAGAGATTGTCCCTGTCCCGTTCGAGAAAATATCGGATAGATCCCCGGCAGAGCCCAGTTCGGCTGTCCGCGAACGGGTTGTGCGTGCGCGGGAGATTCAGGAAAAACGCTTCGAGGGCTGTCAGGGGGTGTATTGCAACGCCCAGATGTCGGTCAAACAGCTCCATGAATATGTCGACCCCGACCCAGAGGGGATGGCCATTCTGCGCCACGCAATGGAACGCCTGA
Source organism: Tannerellaceae bacterium (assembly GCA_031273385.1). Lineage (GTDB taxonomy): Bacteria > Bacteroidota > Bacteroidia > Bacteroidales > Tannerellaceae > DFXE01. The sequence continues at coordinate 4,920 of JAISRY010000184.1, forward strand.
ACCTATCGGCCCGCGCCTACGACCGCATCCTGAAAGTATCCCGCACGATAGCCGACCTCGAAGATGCCCCCAAAGTCACCGCTGCCCACCTCTCCGAAGCCATCAACTACCGCAACCTGGACAGGGAAGGGTGGGGGACGTGAACGCCGCTGCTTATAATGACGACGATTTACAATCGCCTGAAAATCAAATAGTATCCGTCATTGCGAACGTAGTGAAGCAATCCAGGAGTGCGTCTGTGTGTCGCACCTCTGGATTGCTTCACTGCGTTTATAATGACAACGAATCATCCTGAAAATCCTGATTCGAAATGGCGCTAAAAATCGCCGCTTTTTATCAAATGGGCGAAGTCAGATGAAAATTTGTCAGCCCCGATGTCGTTTAAATGTTTGAGGTCTTTAAATAAATGGTTATCAGCGAAATCATCCCTGTTCTGATAAGATATAAATGGGATTCGCCGTTTTTCACATGTCGCAATAATATAATTCATCGAATTTGAGCTGTTTTTCTCATATCCAAACAGGGGAGATTTTACGACATAAACGGTGATGCCCCGGAGGGTACAATCGGACAGAAATTGATCAAAAGCATTCCTTCTGTTTTCATCTAAAATGGCCTCTTTGTATATGACCTCTTTCAACGAATCATGACAGATGCCTTTTAGCGTAGTAAATCCATTTGCATGTACGTCATATCTACTAAAATGCAGGTATCCCAATACAATCCTTGCAAACAATGAATTATAAGGATAAATTCTTGAGAGATGTTTGATTTTTTCAAAAGGTGATTTCATCGCTACCGTTTTCCACAAGATGGGATGTCTCTTTACGTAGGGATTGAGTGCAGACAGCAAATTATTAGCCTGTTCATCTACATCCAATTCGAATGTGTTTACATCCAAAATAATCACCTTGGGAGTATGTCTTCCGATAATGACATCCAGTAAGGCTTTATGATATAAAATTCCTTGTGCGTCGTAACCGGCATTAAAACAGGACATGTGTAAAGAATCGGAAATAATCGCCGGATTATAATGACTCCTGGCTCTTGAGGAGCCCAGAATTAATATATCTGCGGTTTGTTGTTCCAGCGCATGAGTCAGATTGTATAATCTCCCCTGTTTCTGCCGGAAATAGAGGTGTTGCAAGCCCGTACCTATAATGAGGTCTGAAAGAATAAATACCCCCAACAGGCAGAGAAACTTTATAGCATATTTCTTTTTACTCATAACCGGTTCTTCTACGATTAAAATTGAAAATAAATAAATTGGGAACTGTCAAAAACGCCAAATGCCAATATGGTAAGGGTGATCGCTATATATGAAAAATAGCGAACGAACGCGCGGTTGTTTTCCAATAGAATATGTTTGCCGTTATTCCTCTCCTGAAAAATATCTGAAATAATTAACGCGAAAGTAAAGAACAGGCAATAAGAAAAAGCATCAATATTATTGCTAAGCAACGATCCTTGCCGGAATAAAATCTTATCAAATACCAGGAACGCATCGGTGATGTTATTTGCTCTGAAAAACACCCACATGGTGGATATTAACCCAAATGTAATCAATACCTGCATAACATGAATAAGCTTCGGATAGTTCGATATCCGCAAAAACGGAAACGCTTTTTTATTGAAGCCGGATACGGCTTTTTCTATGATCTGAAAGCCTCCGTTTAAAGCGCCCCAGGCAACGAATGTCCAATTTGCGCCATGCCAAATGCCACTGACCACGAAAGTGATGAATAGGTTGTAATAATGACGCCTTTTGCTGCACCGGTTTCCACCCAATGGGATATAAAGATAGTCTTTAAACCAGGTCGAAAGCGAGATGTGCCACCTCCGCCAGAAATCGGTAATGGATACCGCCAAATAGGGTCTTCTGAAATTCGTCATTAATTCAAATCCCATTATTTTAGCACAGCCGATGGCAATATTGGAATAGCCGCCAAAATCGCAATAAATCTGAAAGGCAAAAAAGAAAGTCGCCAACAGCAAGGTTGTACCATTATGGTAGGGAAGATTATTGTAAGCAGCATTCACATAGACAGAAAGCCTGTCGGCAATAACCACCTTCATAAAGTATCCCCACAACATGAGCCGAAGCCCTTGCGTCACATTATCCGTGCTGAATGTATGAGGCGAATGGAATTGCGGCAATAAGTTTTTCGCTCTCTCTATCGGCCCGGCGACAAGTTGGGGGAAAAAGGAGATGAACAGGGCGTAGGTGAAGAAATTCTCCTCCGGTTTTATATTCCCTTTATAGACATCCACGACATAACCGACGGCCTGAAAGGTGTAAAAAGAGATCCCCACCGGAAGCAACACGTTCAGAAAGGGGATTTGCATTCGGATATGGAATGCCGAGAATAGATCATTGATGGAAGAGGTGACGAAATTTTCATACTTGAAAAGGAAAAGGATGCCGAAACAAAGGAGTAGGGCAGATGACAACATCAGCCGTTTCGGGCTTTTGTCGTTTGGTATATATTTTGCGCATATCCAGGTAATAAAGGTGGTTAATAGGATCAAACATCCGTATACCGGTTCCCAATTCATGTAGAAATAATAGCTGGCTGCCAATAAGAACAGCCGCCTGTATTTCATCGGAAGAATCCAATAAAAAGTACAGACTAACGGGAAAAACAAGAGATATGTAAATGAATTAAAAAGCATACACCTAAAAATGTGTTCATGGTAACGGACGCAAAGATATTGAATATTTGTTATTATCTTTGCAACCTAACTTCAAATATGACAGAATTATGCAGCTATCTATAGGCCCGAAAGAGGTTGAGAAATTCCTGATGGTGGGCGACAAAGTGCTGATCAAGCCCAAAAACCCTCAAAGCCAAACGAAATCGGGGCTTTACCTCCCGCCGACAGTACAGCAAAACGAAAAGATACAGAGCGGTTATATCATTAAAACAGGGCCGGGATACCCCTTGCCTTCGCAAACGGAAGAGCAGGAGGTGTGGAAAAAGAAAAAGGAGGAAAATGTGCACTACCTCCCCCTCCAGGCGCACGAGGGGGATCTGGCCGTTTACCTGCAAAGTGCGGCGTATGAAATCCGGTTCAACGACGAGACGCTTATGATTGTCACCCATTCCGCCATCCTGTTGCTGGTGAGGGACGACGAGTTGTTTGAATAAAGGCTATGGGTATGAATAAAATTGTAAGTAAAGACTATTTCTCCGCCAACGTGGTCAAGCTGGAGGTCGAGGCGCCCCTGATCGCCCGTTCGCGCCGGGCGGGGCACTTCGTCATCGTCAAGGTAGGCGCCAAAGGCGAACGGATACCGCTCACCATCGCCGGGGCGGATACCGTAAAAGGCACGATCACACTGGTGATACAGGCGGTGGGGAACTCGTCCAAAAAGATTTGCAGCCTGAATGTGGGCGATGAGATCACCGACCTTGTAGGCCCGTTGGGGCAGGCCACCCACGTGGAGAAAGTCGGCACGGTGGTCTGTGCCGGAGGAGGAGTGGGGGTTGCGCCGCTGCTGCCGATCGTCGAGGCGTTCCATGAAGCGGGCAACCGTGTCATTGTCGTCCTGGCCGCCCGGACAAAGGAGCTGGTCATCCTGGAAGACCGGATGCGCGCTCATTCCGACGAAGTCATCGTGATGACCGACGACGGCTCTTACGGCGACAAGGGGCTGATCACAAACGGCATCGAAAAGGTGACCAACCGCGAAAAGATAGACCTCTGCGTGACCATCGGCCCGGCGATTATGATGAAATATGTTTCCGCCCTGACAAAGAACTACCATATCCCCACCATCGCATCCCTCAATACCATCATGGTTGACGGGACAGGGATGTGCGGCGCCTGCCGTATCACGGTGGGAGGGAAAACCCGCTTCGTCTGTGTCGACGGCCCTGAATTTGACGCCCATCAGGTGGATTTTGACGAGATGCTCATGCGTCTCGGAGCATATAAGGAGGTAGAAAAGCACTAACAAACAAGGATATGACAACAGAAGAATTGATCGCCGCCCGTCGCGCCGAACCGTGGAGGGAGGCGTTACGCAGAAACAGGAAAAACAAAGAACGCACCGATATCTCCCGTGTACGGATGGACGAACTTGACCCCGTATACCGTAGCCGCACCAACGAAGAGGTCAACCTCGGGCTGACGCCCGAACAGGCTATGCAGGAGGCGCAACGTTGCCTGGACTGCCCCTCCCCGGCCTGCATGGACGGTTGTCCCGTCGGTATCCATATCCCTACTTTTATCAAACAGGTCGAGGCAGGCCGCTTCCTCGAAGCCGCCCGGACACTGAAAGAGACCAGCGCGCTACCGGCGGTATGCGGACGCGTATGTCCGCAGGAGAAGCAGTGCGAATGCCGGTGTATCCATCTCAAGATGAAGAAAGAGCCGGTGGCCATCGGCTACCTGGAACGGTTTGCCGCCGACTATGAACGCGAAAGCGGACAGCTATCCATCCCCGCAACGGCGGCGCGGCGCGGGATCAACATCGCCGTGGCAGGCTCCGGTCCTGCCGGACTCTCCTTTGCCGGCGATATGGCAAAGCGGGGATATGACGTGACGGTTTTTGAAGCCTTGCACGAAATAGGGGGCGTACTGAAATACGGCATCCCCGAGTTCCGCCTCCCCAACCGTATCGTAGAAGTGGAGATCGATATCCTCCGGAAGATGGGCGTTCGGTTCCTGAACAATTGCATCGTCGGGAAAACGATCACTTACGAAGACCTGCACGACGATGGATTCAGGGGCGTTTTTGTCGCCAGCGGCGCGGGATTACCGAATTTCATGAATATACCGGGCGAAAACCTGGCCGGCGTCATGTCGTCAAACGAATACCTGACACGCGTGAACCTGATGGACGCCGCCAATCCGCAAAGCGATACGCCCATCTTAAAGGGCAAAAACGTCGCGATCATAGGAGGGGGCAATACGGCGATGGATTCGGTACGCACCGCCCGCCGCCTGGGCGCCGACCGTGCCATGATCGTTTACCGGCGCAGCGAAGAGGAGATGCCCGCCCGCATCGAAGAGGTGAAACACGCCAAGGAAGAGGGCATCGAATTTCTGACGCTCCATAACCCCATCGAATACACAGGCGATGAAAAGGGGCGCGTCCGGCAGATGCGCCTGCAAAGAATGACGTTGGGCGAAGCGGACGCCTCCGGACGCCGTAGCCCCTTGCCAATCGAGGGCGCGATAGAAACGATTGACGTCGATCAGGTCATCGTCAGCGTCGGCGTCTCCCCCAACCCCCTTATCCCAAGCGCTTTCCGCGGCCTGGAAGTCACCCGCCGCGGCACGATCGTCGTCGACGAAGCAACGATGCGCTCCACCTTACCCGACGTATACGCCGGCGGCGACATCGTCCGCGGCGGCGCCACCGTCATTCTCGCCATGGGCGATGGCCGCAAAGCCGCCTCCGCCATGGATGCCGCCTTGTCCGAGTAAGTCAAGCATTTCTTGGGTAATAACTTCAGATTTTGGGGTAGCGATTGGGGTAGTTTAAGCCCGGAGGGCTGAATCTCCCGCAGGTCGTTGACCCGCGGGAGATTCAGCCCTCCGGGCATTCATGTTTGGGATTACCATATATCAGGCTTCGACAGGCTCAGCCACCGCGACAATTTGAATTGCACCCAAATGTATATAGGGTGCATCCTTTTCCGAAAGAGTATGCATCCTTTTCCGAAAGAGTATGCATACTTTTCCAAATTTGCATGTGTCCTCTCGCATCCTTTCCCAAATCGAGTTTATCGGAAGATCGCCTGCCCGATTCTGTATAACGGGATGTTCGTTTTCTGATTACCTGCTTTTTCTGTTGTTTGGAACACTTTTTCCCTGTTTTTTGTGTCGTTTGAACACACTTTTTACAGGGAAAAAGTGTTTCAGATGGACGAGATGCGGAGGATGTTCAGCAGGTCGCGGTTGATGGGTTTGTCGTTTTTGATGGCTTTAGAGAAGGGGACGTAGACGATTTGGTCGTTTTGTATGCCGATCATGACGTTGCGCTGGTCTTCCAACAGGGCGTCGATGGCGGCTGCTCCCATGCGGGTGGCCAGGATACGGTCTTGTGCCGAGGGGGAGCCTCCGCGTTGCAGGTGCCCCAGGATGGTGACGCGGACGTCGAACTCGGGGTATTCGTTTTTCACCCGTTCGGCTACGCCCAATGCGCCTCCGGTCACTTCGCTTTCCGCCACCAGGACGATGCTGCTGTTCTTCGACTTGCGGAGGCCGGCGTCGATCATTTCCGACAACTGGTCTTTTTCCAGCGAGATTTCCGGGATAATCGCGGCTTCGGCGCCGGCGGCGATCGCGCCGTTTAGCGCCAGGAAGCCGGCGTCGCGCCCCATGACTTCGATAAAAAACAGGCGGTCGTGCGAATTCGCCGTGTCGCGTATCTTATCCACGCACTCGACGATGGTATTGAGCGCCGTATCATAGCCGATCGTTACGTCGGTGCCGAACAGGTCGTTGTCGATTGTCCCGGGGAGACCGACGACGGGGAAGTTAAACTCCTGCGCAAAGATACGCGCACCTGTCAGCGTCCCGTCTCCCCCGATCGTCACCAGTGCGTCGATCTCTTCTTCGATCAGTTTGTCGTACGCCTGTTTCCGTCCCTCGGGCGTTTTAAACTCCAGGCAACGGGCGGTTTTCAGCATGGTTCCTCCCCGCTGAATGATATTGCTTACGTTTTGTGTCTTAAATTCTTCGATTTCTCCCGTCATTAACCCTTTGTATCCTCTGTAAATCCCCTTTACCCGTATGCCGTTGTAGATGGCGGAGCGGGTGACGGCGCGAATCGCCGCATTCATTCCCGGGGCGTCGCCTCCGGAGGTCAAAAGACCGATACATTTTACTGTAGACATAATACCTTACTATTAATGATTCTGATTCCGCACAAAAATAGTACTTATTTACCGAATATTCCCCTTTTCAAACCATCCATTTAATAATGCCCAATTCGTTCAGGAAGATAAAGCCGATGGCTACGGGGGCGATGTATTTCATAAAGAAAGCGTAGGTATGGAAGAAATAGAACGGGATCGTGCCGTTGTTGGTGAGTTCCGCTTTCAATATTTTCCGGTCTATCCGCCGTCCGACGAACAGGCAGATCAGCATCCCGCCGAAAGGCAGCATGATCTTTGCCGTCACATAATCCAGGAGGTTGAAGAAGCTGAGTCCGAAGAGGGTATACTCTTTCCATATCCCCAACGAGAGTGAGCTGACGACGCCCAATACCAATACGCCCAAGGAGACGTAGGTGGCGGCTTTCGCCCGTGATATCTTATGCTCTTCCAGCACGTATGCCGTGGCTACTTCGTGCAGGGAGATGGTAGAGGTCAGCGCGGCCAGCGCCAGGAGGACAAAAAAGATGAAAGACCATACCGCGCCGAAAGGCATCTGCCCGAATACGTTGGGAAGCGTAATGAATACGAGTTCCACCCCGGCGGTCGGTTCGATTTGGAAGCTGAATACGGCGGGGAAGATCATCACGCCCGCCAGCAGCGCGACCAGCGTGTCCAGCAGCGTGACTTGCAGGGCGATCCGTTGCAGGTTCGTCTCTTTGTAGAAATAGGAGGAGTAGGTGATCAGGCATCCCATCCCGATGCTCAGGGAGAAAAAGGCCTGCCCCATCGCGCTCAGGATGGCGGAAGAGGTGATCTTGCCAAAGTCGGGGTTGAACAGGAAAGCGATCCCTTTACCGGCATCCGGCAAGGTCAGCGAACGGACGCAGAGGATAGCCAGGATCAGGAAGAGCAGCGGCATCATAATCTTGGAGGCGCGTTCGATCCCGTTCTTCACGCCCGATATGACAATCGTGTGCGTCAATGCGACGAAGACGACCGTCCAGGCGATCGGGCGAAAGACTCCCGAAGAGAAGCGTTCGAAGTCCGCCGTGAACTCGGCGGCTGATTTTCCGCCCAACGAGCCGGTTACGGCCTGGACGAAGTATTCCAGCGTCCACCCCGCGACCACCGAATAGAAGCCCAGTATCATAAAGGCGGCCAGTACGCCGTTATACCCGATAATGCTCCATTTCGAGCCCGGCGCCAGCGCCTTGAACGCGCCGGCGGCGTTGCGCTGCGAGTAGCGTCCGATAAAAAACTCGGTGATCATCACCGGCAGTCCCAGCAACAGGATACACAGGATATACACCAGCAGGAAAGCCGCTCCCCCGTTCTCTCCCAGCATATAGGGAAACCGCCAGATATTCCCCAGCCCTACGGCCGACCCTACGGTCGCCAGTATCACACCCAGTTTGCTGCCAAAAGTGGCTCTATTCGTCATCATTGGATTCTTTTTTTCGTTATTCGTTATAGCAATACCATTCCATCTTTTATATGTATCACGCGGTCGGTCTGTGCGGCCAGCTGTTCATCGTGCGTGACGATGACGAAGGTTTGCTTCATCCTGTCGCGGAGTTCGAAAAACAGGGCGTGCAGTTCTTCTTTGTTCTTTGTGTCCAGGCTTCCCGACGGCTCGTCGGCCAGGATCACTGCAGGGTTGTTGACCAATGCCCGGGCAACGGCTACCCGCTGCTTCTCCCCGCCGGACAGTTCCGACGGTTTGTGCGTCATCCTGTCCGCCATGCGGAGGAAATCCAGTATCTCTTCCGCCCGCCTTTTCGCCGCCGCCGGTCGCTCTTTCCCGATCAGCGCCGGGATCATCACGTTCTCCAACGCCGTAAACTCCGGCAGCAGCTGGTGGAACTGGAAGACAAAGCCGATATGGTTGTTCCTGAACAGCGCCAGCTCCCTGTCGTTCAAGCGGCCGGTCTCCGTCCCGTTGATCGCCATCCACCCGCTGTCGGGCGCATCCAGCGTACCGATAATCTGCAGGAGGGTAGTCTTTCCCGCCCCGCTCGGCCCTACGATGGCCACAATCTCGCCGTTGTCGATGGCGAGGTCAATGCCTTTCAGCACCTGCAAAGAGCCGAAACTCTTGGTAATTCCTTTCGTTTGTATCATCATGGCTTAAAGATTTCGTATGACGTATGAGGCTAAAAAGCAGCCGAAGATAGCCGGCATATAGGAGACTGTCCCGGCGGTCGTCCGCTTGCAGGGCTCGTTTTCGACTTCGATGATCGCCTCCCTGTCGGGGAGTTCGGTAGAGAAGATGACCGGGATCCCACCGTTCACCCCTTTGTCCCGCAGCCTTTTGCGCACCGCTTTGGCCAGTCCGCAGCTCACCGTTTTGGAGATGTCGGCCAGCCGGATCTGCGCCGGATCGCTCTTCGCTCCCGCCCCCATGGACGAGACGACGGGTATGCGGCGTTGGTAGGCATGGTACAGGAGGAAGACTTTCGGGCTGAGCGAGTCGATGGCGTCCACGATGAAATCGTAGGAGGAGGCCGACAACAGCGCTTCCGTCCGCTCATCCCGCAGGAACTCATTGACGACGGAAAGCTCCAGCGCCGGGTTGATATCCAGCAGCCGCTCGCCCATCACCTCCGCCTTAGGCCGTCCCAGCGTGGAATGTAAGGCGGGCAGTTGCCGGTTGATATTGCTTTCGTTCACCGTGTCGGCGTCGACGATCGTCATCCGCCCGATACCGGCGCGGCAGATCTGTTCGGCGGCATAGGCGCCGACGCCTCCCAGCCCGACGACGAGTACATGCCGCCGCGACAGCTCCTCCATCCGTTCACTGCCGAATAGCTGTTCAGTCCGCGTATTCCAGGGGTAGCTCATTTCGTTTCATTTTCTTTTCCGGTCTTACATCAATGACGCCGCTATAAACATATAGATCATCATTCCTATAATATCGTTTGTAATCGTAATAAAAGGCCCTGTCGCAAGCGCCGGGTCTACTTTCATCTTGTGCAGCGTCATCGGGACGACCGTCCCGAAGATACTGGCAAACATCACCACCGCGAAAAGGCTCAGCGAGACGGATGCGGTGATGGCGCGGTCGCCCAGCGTAAAGAAGTTGTAAATAAAGACGGTAAGCCCGATCATGCTGGCATTGATCAACGCCACCACCGCCTCTTTCAGTACCTGCGCAAAGATATCGCCCGCTTTCAGCGTGTTGTTGGCCAGCCCCTGCACCACGATGGCGGAGGATTGGATGCCTACGTTCCCGCCCGTCCCCCCGATCAGGGGAATAAACAGCGCCATCTTCGGATTCTGGGCGAAGCTCCCCTCAAATCCGCCAAGGATCAGCGAGTTGCCAATCCCCCCGAGCATCCCGATCAGCAGCCACGGCAGGCGGGCTGCCGTCTGCATGAATACATTGTCGGAGGTCTCCACATCTACGGAGATACCGGAAGCCAACTGGTAATCCCGCTCGTGCTGTTCGCGTACTTCGTCCATGACGTCGTCGATCGTGATCCGCCCGACCAGCCGCCCGATGCTGTCCACGACGGGCAGGGCGACCAGGTCGTACTTTTCGATCACCTGTACCACCTCCTCTATGCTGTCGCCCTCGTGTACGGAGATCGGGTCTTTCTTCATGACGTGTTTGATCTTCGACACCGATGGATTGGTGATCATCCGCTTCAGTGGAAGCACTCCGCGCAGGCGTTCGTCGTCGTCTATCACGTAGACATAATAGATTTCGTCCATCTCTTCGGCTTGCAGGCGCATCTCTTCGATGCATTTGGGCATACTCCAGTTTTCGTTGACGACGATCATCTCGGTGCCCATCAGTCCGCCGGCGGTATCTTCGTCGTACTTGAGCAGGTCGACGATATCGCCGGCCTGCTCGACGTTTTCGATATGGGAAAGCACCTCTTCCTGGATGTCTTCGTCCAGTCCGCGGATGAGGTCGACGGCGTCGTCGGTGTCCATATTGTCGACGAAGCGTTTGGCGATCTGTTCGCCCGACAACTCTTTCAGCAGCTTGTTGCGATCCTCTTCGTCCAGTTCCATCAGGACGTCCGCCGCCTTTTCACCGTCCATCAGGAGATAGAGGTAGAGGCTTTCTTCGAGCGTCAGGTCTTGAAACAGCTCGGCGATGTCGGCAGGGTAGAGGTCTTTCAGCAGATCCCGGAGCTGTTGATCCTCTTTGCGGTCGATGAGGCCGTTTAATTGTTCGATATATTCTTTTGTCAGTTCAACCATGGCCGTTCCCTGATTTGTTCGGTTTGAGATTCCGTTGTGTGATCGCCGTCAGCTCAATGAACTGTTCGACGGATAGCTGCTCCGGCCGTTTGTCGAAGATGGGCAGCGCGTAGTCGGGGCAATCTTTCCCCAGGATCGGCTTCATGGAGTTGCGGAGCGTTTTGCGGCGTTGGTTGAACGACGTTTTCACGACCGTTTTAAACAGCGCTTCGTCGCAGCCCAGCTCTTTCCGGCTGTTGCGGACAGCCCTTATGACGCCGCTTTTTACTTTGGGCGGGGGATCGAAAGCCTCTTCGCCTACCGTGAAAAGGTATTCCACGTCATACCATGCCTGCAACAGGACGCTTAATATCCCGTACGTCCGGCTTCCCGGCCCGGCGGCAAGGCGTTCGGCTACCTCTTTCTGCAACATCCCCGCGCAGCAGGCCACCCGTTCGCGGTAGTCCAGCACTTTGAAAAAGATCTGGGTCGATATGTTGTACGGGTAATTCCCGATAATACAGAAGTCGCCGGGGAAGAGCGCCCCGATATCGAGCTGGAGGAAGTCGCCCTCGATGATCCGTTCCAGGGAGGGAAAAGCCTCTTTGAGGTAGGCGACCGATTCCCTGTCCAGCTCTACGGCGGAAAGGTCGTGCCCCGCCTCCAAAAGGAAACCGGTGAGGACGCCCATCCCCGGCCCGACTTCCAATACGGGGAGTTTGTACTCCGATACCGTACCGGCGATACGTCCGGCGATCCCTGTATCTTTCAGGAAATGCTGCCCTAATCCTTTCTTTGGCCTAACCGCTCTCATTCACTTCTTTTGTCTAAGAATGTTTGTATTAAAATATATTATTATCTTTGCAGAGTTGCGCAAAAGTACAAAAAATAAAAGTATTCTACACATATATGGTTTTTAAAAGGATTCTACGCACGAGCGTTAAGGTATTTCTTCCATTGCTTCTCGGTGGTTTGTTGTTTTGGTTTCTATACCGGAAAATGAATTTTGGCGAGATATGGGATATCATCCGGCACGGTGTGCGGTACGACATCCTGCTGTTCTCCCTGTTCTTCGGGCTGATCGCCAATATTGTCCGCGCCTACCGCTGGGGGTTGCTTGTCGATTCGCTGGGCGAGCGCTTCAAGACAAGCAACCTGGTATATGCCGTATTGGGGAACTATGCCATCAATTTCGTATTGCCCCGCGTGGGGGAGGTATGGCGCTGCGGTATCATCACGAAATATGAGAAGATCTCTTTTTCCAAGCTGCTGGGCACATTGGTGATCGACCGCATGACGGATACGCTCATCGTAGGGCTGGTGACGTTGCTGATCTTCTTTTTCCACTTTGATTTCTTTTCCAACTTCTTTGCCCGCAACCCGGCGCTGGTCGACAGCGTGCAGGAACAACTCAGTTCCGCCTGGCTGTATATCGCCCTTGCGCTTTTGGTGTTGGGCGTGTGGTTCACCTTTGCGCGGCTAAGCCACCTCACGCTGGTGCAGAAGACGAAAGGGCTGCTCCGCAATGTCTGGGAGGGGATGAAAAGTGTCTGGTTGATGGAGCATAAGGTGCGCTTCCTGGTGCAGACGTTCTTCATCTGGGCGTTGTACTTCCTTTTTTTCTATGTCACCTTTTTTGCGTTTGATTTCACGAAAGGGTTGGGGCTCGGCATCGGGCTGATTGCCTTTACGATGAGCAGTATTGCGGTGGGCGCCCCGGTGCAGGGGGGGATTGGCGCGTGGCATTTTATGGTGATCGCCACGCTGGTCTCTTTCGGTGTCAAGGAGAGCGACGCGGCGGCGTTTGCGTTGGTGGTGCATACCACCCAATCGGTTTGGACGGCTTTGTGCGGACTGTTCGGTATCGCCGCCCTGCCGTTGGCGAACAAAGAAAAATCATCTGATATTCCTATATAATATGGTAACAACAGATACATTGAATTTTAATAATTAAAACTATTACACTATGTCAGCAGAGATCAAGAGCCTTTCTCCGGAACATGTGTGGAGCTATTTCTACGGCTTTACGCAGATCCCGCGCCCGACGGGGCACATGGAGGCGGTAACCCGTTATGTCAGTGATTTTGGTAAAGGGCTGGGGCTGGAAACGGTCAGGGATGAAGTAGGAAATGTCCTGATCCGCAAGCCGGCAACGCCCGGTATGGAGGGGCGCAAAACCGTTATCCTGCAATCGCACCTGGATATGGTGCCTCAGAAAAACGCGTCGGTCGATCACGATTTCCTGACCGATCCGATCCAGGCCTACGTTGAGGGCGATTGGGTGACGGCGCGGGATACGACCCTCGGGGCAGACAACGGTATCGGCGCGGCGCTGGCGATGGCGGTTCTTTCCGACCCGACGCTGAAGCACGGCCCTATCGAAGCGCTCTTTACGGTAGACGAAGAGGTAGGGATGGACGGCGCGTTCGGGTTGAAACCGGACTTTCTGAAAGGCGGGATACTCATCAACTGCGATTCGGAAGAGGAGGGCGAGCTGTTTGTCGGGTGCGCCGGCGGTGCAGACCTGAATATCTCTTTCCAGTTCAAGGAGACGACGGCAATCCCTAAGGGGGATGTGGCCGTCAGGGTAAGCCTGACCGGTTTGAAAGGCGGGCACTCCGGCGTCGATATCCATCTGGGACGGGCTAACGCCAACAAGCTGATGTTCCGCTTCCTGAAAGAGGCCGTTTCGGATTGCGGCGCCCGGCTCGCCGCGGTAGACGGAGGGTCGATGCGCAACGCCATACCGAGGGAGGCGTTCGTCACGGTCACCATCCCCGGCGACAACGCCGAAATTCTCTGGGAAATGGTTGGCGATTACCAGGAACTGTACCTCTCCGAGTTTGCCGGCGTCGAAGACGGGATCCGGTTTACCGCCGAGATGACCGACCTGCCGGAGTCGCTGATCCCCGAAGAGATACAGGACGGACTGATCAATGCCGTCGTCGGATGCCGCAACGGCGTATTGAGTATGCTGCATGATTTCCCCGGCACGGTGGAATCGTCATCCAACCTGGCCATCATCACCAGCGCACGGGGGCTGATCGAAATAAAGATCCTGGTGCGCAGCTCTTCCGAAACGCGCAAGGCGGCGGTATGCTCCAGTCTCGAAAGCGTCTTCTCGCTGGCCGGGGCAAAAGTCGAGTACGGCGGCGCCTACAATGGCTGGAAGCCGGACATCACCTCCCCCATATTGGCCACCATGCTGCAAACGTATGAAGAGCTGTACGGGAAACGGCCGTCGGTAAAGGTGATGCATGCCGGCCTGGAATGTGGTATTATACAGGGCATCTATCCAAAGATGGATATGATTTCGATCGGGCCTGATTTGCAATTCCCCCATTCGCCGGACGAACGGGTCAATATTCCATCGGTACAGAAAGTATGGGATTTCCTGAAAGCGGCGCTTGAACGTATCTAATCATACGAAAATAGCCTATAACAGCAATACACAGGGCGTTGCCCTGTGTATTGCTGTTATAGGTTATTCGGCGTAGACGGCTTTATACCAATCCAACTGTTTATACCAGTCGTTCAGGGCGGTAAGGGAGCGCTGGGGTACGTAGGACGAGATACCGCAGAAACGGCTTTTGTCGATCGGGAGCGTCGTCCCGCCGCCGGCGCCATAATAGGCCTCTTCGGTAGTCTCCTTATAGACGATCACCTTTCTCATGCTCTCCTCGAAGCGGGCAAGGGTCTCGGCTGAGGCCAGCCGTCCGGCAAAATCGCCGAAGTCGTACAGGGCGTTGTACCGGTGCGTTCTCGAAAGATATTCCAACAGTTGCAACGTACTGACATCCAGACTGAATATCTCCTCCTCTTTCCCTCGGAAAATCGCCGCGCACACCTCCGCTAATTCCGCTAAAGCTGCTGTCCTGACCACCGATATCGAAGCGGATTTCGGATAGGACGGATCTGCCTGCTGTTCGTTATAGTAGGTATAAAACGTCACGCCTATACGCGTCAACAGCTGCGGGATGGCTTCGTTGGCGAAGAGATACCTGACGATCTGGTGGTAGGGCATACCATACCCCAGTATTTCCGTAGGGGAAGCCATGATATAGTCCGCCTTGTCCTTGAGGGCGTAAGCCACTTCGACGCTGGCCATATAGCAGGCGTCGAAGATAATAAAATCGAACAGGTTGTCGGGCAACGTCTCTTTCAGCGTGTTGATCTCCATGTGCGAATTTCCGTCCTGCCCGAAAGAGCGCAGGTAAGTGCCGGCATCCCACGGCAACCAGGCCGAGCCGTGGCTCCACAGGATAAGCCCGTAGCTGTCCGCCGTGTATTTCCCGCCGGCGAAGACCTCGTCGATCACCCCCCTCATCACCTCTTGCGAAGCGGAGTTCTGCTCCGGATAGCTCTTTACCACCCGCTTTTCCATCACGCCCCCCGCCCCTTTGACGATCTCGAAAAGCTGCGGGACGTCGTTTGCCGGATCGACATAAATCAGCAGGTTCCCACCGTTCAGGTACCCGTTCGCCGCCCCTTTCAGCAGGATTTCCGTATTATGGTCGGAGAACCCGCTCAACGAATTGTCCGCCGACATATAGACCAGCACGGTACGCGTCGGCACCGGCTCCGCATCCTCCTTACAGCACCCGAACAGGCAAACGATTACCCCCAGCAGCGCAATATATACTATATTTTTCATTTTCATTTCATCTATTCTCTTGTCGTAAAAGCCACAAAGGTACGACATTCCTCTCTAAAACGGATCAGAATTTACAGAATTTCAGAATTTACAGGATAAGGAAGGTCTCTGAATCCCCTTAAGCTAATAGTATAGCCATTATAAGGGGTGCATTTCAAATTGTCGCGGTGATGCCCGGAGGGCATGATTTTCATAACCGCAGGTCAACGACCTGCGGGGTAAGGATACACACCACATCACTGCCTGAAAGGCAGGACAATCT